>NZ_JARPLU010000182.1:0-8607 GCF_032349615.1 Limnospira sp. PMC 1279.21
AAGGATATAGGCGAACCCTCAGAGGGCGGGTTGATTTATCTTATCCCTAGGAGGGAAGGATATAGGCGAACCCTCAGAGGGCGGGTTGATTTATCTTATCCCTAGGAGGGAAGGATATAGGCGAACCCGCCCCTACATGAGATCTGGTGGAGAGTTGGTTATTCTTTTTTGTCAATCATCATCTGCTGTAAAATCCAGGGTACAATTAGCAGAATTAATAGCATTCTGGTCATCTGCATAGCCATGACCAAACCGGAATCTCCCCCTAGTTGTAGGACTGTGGCGATCATAGCGGTAATTCCGCCGGGGGTTGAGCCTAAAATAGCGGTCATGGTGTCAACTTTAGTAATTAGATGGAATATATATCCAACCCCTAAACAGCTTAAAATTAAAACTATGACTAAGATTACCTCAATTAATACGGCTTTGATTAACTTTTTGGCGGTGTTCCCATCAAATTTAAGACCGGTACCGAGTCCGACGAATAGCAAGCCGACAGTAAAGCCGAGGGGTGGCATTTCAAAGGTATAAGGTAAACTCCAAAAGCCAATTAATCCCGCCAAAAAAGGGCCGAGAAATAGGGAAGAAGGAAGCCGCAGCAAAGGTCCTAGCCACACTCCCAAACCGCCGCAGACGCTGATAATTAGCCAGTTAAGGAAAGCTGGGGCGTGGGGGGGACTAGACAGGGAAGTAGGGGAAGATAAGACTAATGGCATTTCTGGAAGTCCAGGGGAAGCAAACCAGAAACTAGCTAGGGTGGGGATAATTAAAGCGACTAGGAGAATGCGGATATATTGGAGGACGGCGACGGCGATCGCATCAGCACCCATTTGTTCACTGATAGCTACTAAACTAGGACCAGCACCGGGAATGCAACCTAAAAATCCGGTAGTGCGATCGATTTTCGCCCACCGCCATAATAGATAGCCATTACAGACACTCATGGCACCTGTTACTACAATACAACCTAATAGGGGTAAAGCGTAGGTTTTACCGAGTATCAAAGTTTCGGGGGAAAATCGAGTAGCAGTAGTTAAAGCAACGATCGCCTGTCCGACCAGGTTAAAAGACTTGGGTAAAGGTGTAGACTTCTGCCAAATTAGAGCCAATAAAATCCCGACAATCATCGGACCTATCAGCCATCCTACTGGCATATTTAAGGAAGCCAAAAGCCATCCTGCCATGATAGCGATCGTCATCTCAATTAGGATAACTCCCACTTTTTCCCCATTTAATAGTAACGTTTTTAACGGGCTTTCATGTATCGAAAAATCAAGATGTTTGGCGGTAAATTGCATGGGAATAAAAGCAGAGCTATTAATTTTCATTTCATGACTATCTATATAGAATGGTTCAATGTAATTCTGAGAAAGCGGAGGATAAAGATTTTAATAAATACTAATCATACCAGGGCGGGCATTATAGCCCGCTCGAATTTTGCCCCAAGTCCACCTAGACAGCAGACATAGAACGCAAAGTTTTTAAGGCTTCATCCACATGACCTTTAAAATCCAACATGGAATCAAAAATGTGACGGACTACCCCTTGATTATCGATTACATAAGTCACCCGACCGGGAAGTATCCATAAGGTGGCTGGAACTCCGTATAATTTCCGCACCTGATTTCCCTTATCACTTAACAGAGTAAAAGGCAAATTATACTTACCGACAAATTTCTGATGTTCATCGGGGGAGTCCGCACTGACTCCGATAACTTCCGCCCCAGTTTCCTGAAAAATCGTGTAACTGTCCCGAAAGGCACAGGCTTCGGCCGTGCATCCTGGGGTATCATCTTTAGGGTAAAAATAAAGCACTACTGCTTTGTTACCCCGAAAGTCTTTGAGGCTAACCGATTCCCCGGTCTGGGAGGTTAAAGTAAAATCGGGGGCGAGGTCTCCAACTTGAACTGGCATATTTGCGATATCCTGTAACTTAACTTTAGCAAAAATGTTAAATTTTGTGTGCCTTTGTTATGATATCGCGGAATCTATCCTGCGGAAACCTAATTAATGGAAACCTATTCCCCCAGGTTCCATGCTGCACGATTCTATAGTTCCGCGCCCAAAAGCGATCGCCATATTAAACAATGAGGTATTGATTAAATGCGAGTTTTACTAATTTATCCAGTGTTTCCTAGAACCTTCTGGTCCTATGACAAAATTCTGGAACTGGTCGATCGCAAAGTCCTGTTACCTCCCCTAGGGCTGATCACCGTAGCGGCGATTTTACCCCAAGAATGGGAATTTAAGTTAGTCGATCGCAATATCCGACCCGTCACCGAAGCCGAATGGGAATGGGCGGATCTAGTCATTCTCACCGCCATGATCGTCCAAAAAGTCGATCTGCTGGCACAAATTCAGGAAGCCAAACGCCGAGGTAAACCCGTCGCTGTTGGTGGACCTTATGCCACCTCAGTCCCTGGTGAAGTTGCAGCCGAAGCAGATTATTTAATCCTGGACGAAGGCGAAATCACCTTACCCCAATTTGTCGAAGCCATTAACCGGGGAGAAACCAGTGGCACTTTCCGATCGCCAGAAAAAGCTGATGTTAGCACTACTCCAGTTCCCCGTTATGATCTGCTGGAATTGGATGCTTATGACTCTATGTCCGTACAGTTTTCCCGTGGCTGCCCCTTCCAATGCGAATTTTGCGATATCATTGTACTCTACGGGCGCAAACCCCGCACCAAAAATCCTGAACAACTCCTCAAAGAATTAGATTATCTGTATGAATTAGGATGGCGGCGGGGAGTGTTTATGGTCGATGATAATTTTATCGGCAATAAGCGCAATGTTAAGTTATTGCTAAAAGCCCTCAAGACTTGGCAAATTGAACATCAATATCCTTTCCGATTTAATACAGAGGCATCAGTGGATTTAGCCGCCGATGAAGAACTCATGGATATGATGGTTGACTGTAATTTTGATGCGGTATTTTTGGGTATTGAAACCCCGGACGAAGCCAGTTTGGCTTTAACTAAAAAATTCCAAAATACCCGTAGTTCTTTAAGCGAATCTGTCGATAAAATTATCCGGGCTGGCTTGCGACCAATGGCGGGATTTATTATCGGTTTTGATGGCGAAAAATCTGGGGCGGCTTCCCGGGTGATTGAGTTTGTAGATCAGGCTGGTATTCCTACTGCCATGTTGGGGATGTTGCAAGCCCTCCCCAATACCGGATTATGGCATCGGTTGGAGAAAGAAGGACGCTTACTAGCGGATCGGGAAAATATTAGCCAACACGCTACTAACCAAACTATGTTAATGAACTTTATTCCGACTCGTCCGGTTGAAGAAATTGCCGCCGAATATATCCAGGCTTTTCGGACTCTCTATGAACCCGATCGCTATTTAGACAGAACCTATAACTGTTTCCTGAAATTAGGCGCACCTCGCAGTAAAACCCCTTTTAAAACTCCTGAATTGGTGGATTTACGGGCTTTGGCAATTATTATTTGGCGACAAGGAATTAAGCGATCGACTCGGTGGAAATTCTGGCATCATTTATTGGGTATTATTCGCCATAACCCGGCGGTTTGGGAACATTATTTAACGGTCTGCGCCCACAATGAACATTTCCTCGAATATCGCGACATTGTAACTGCTGAAATTACTCAACAACTAGAGAATTTTAAAAAAGTGGAGTCGGCGGAATTGCCGCCCGCCGAACTCTCGAAAGTTACAGCTTGAAGTGATTAGTTATGGGGAGCAAATTTGCTCCCTGTTATGACGTTCAATTAATTTAAATCTATGATACTGAATTAGAGCATCCTAATATGATGAGAGAATCTTACGATGATCTTGATATTGCGCCCCTAATTGACCATACCTTATTAAATCAGACGGCTTCTGATGAACAAATCCAAAAGTGTTGTGAAGAAGCGGATCGATATAATTTCGCTTCCGTTTGTATCTTCCCTGGTTTTGTCAAACTGGCGCGGGAACTTCTGCACAATAAAAGCCCTAAAGTTTGTACGGTAATTGGGTTTCCCTGTGGTGCGAATACTTCCGCCGTGAAACTGTATGAAGCCTTAGAAGCGGTCGAAAATGGGGCGACTGAGTTGGATGTGGTGATTAATTTAAGTTGGTTAAAGTCGGGAAAAACTAATGAGTTTAACCGGGAATTAGCCGAAATTTGCGAGGAAACCGGAGTGGTGGTTAAAGCCATTTTGGAAACAGCCGTTTTGACAGACGCAGAAAAACGTCTGGCCGCGGAATTGGCTATTGATGCGGGGGTTACTTATCTCAAAACTAGCACGGGATATTATGGAGGTGCGACGGTCGAGGATGTTAGGTTACTCAAGCAAGTAGCGCGGTCTCAGGTGGGAATTAAGGCTTCTGGAGGTATTCGCACTTATGATCAGGCGATCGCACTTTGGGAGGCGGGGGCGACCCGTTTAGGTACTTCTGGAGGGGTACATATTATCCGCAACCCGCGCCATCAACTCAACCAAGAAAATCAGGATTAATGAGTCGTACTTATAAAGCTACTGGGATTATTTTAAAGGCGATACCTCTGGGAGAGTCCGATCGCCTATTAACTATTTTAACACCAGAATTTGGTCTGATGCGAGTGGTAGCACCGGGGGCGAGAAAATCGCGATCGCGTCTGGGGGGGACTACGGGTTTATTTGTGGTTAATCAGTGGTTAATTGCCAAAGGGCGATCGCTTGATAAAATTACTCAGGCGGAAATTATCAACTCCCATAGTGGACTCGCTAAAAATTTGGGTAAATTAGCCGCTGGTCAATATTTGGCTGAATTGGTTCTTAGTCAAGCCTTGAGTGAACAACCTCAACCGGAACTCTTTTTGCTATTGTCAGAACATTTAGACCGCCTAGAAGGACTTCCTAATACCTCTACAGAGGAAAATGCGATCGGTATAGTCGCCCGTTTAACTCATGGAATTTTTCACCTCTTAGCTTGGGCGGGAATTGCTCCCCAGGTCCAGTTATGTTGTCTAACTCAACATCCTTTAAACCCTAATTTTAGCGACCCTAATTGGTTGGTAGGGTTCAGTTTAGCGGCTGGGGGTATCATTAATTTAGTCGAATTATCCCGCATTACCAGCCAACATAATGACCATCAATCATCCTCAGTTTCCGAAGCAGGTGGGCGTTATCTAACTGAGGAAATATCCATCAAAATTGATGCGCGTCTAGCAGCAGAACCCTTGGCAATTCTTCAACATTTAGCCCAATCTGAATTAACTAATCTCTGGAATACCTATCAACCATCAGCTTGGATAACCGTGGAAAAAATACTACGCCGCTATGCTGAATATCAGTTTGCTCGCTCGATTCAATCTGCCTCTTTAATTGACAGTTGGCTATTGAATTGTTCCCCTACTAATTGGTGTCAATAACTAGGACTGATGATTGATTAATCATGGTTTCGGTAGCTGGTCGATTTTGGTTATATTTTGGATAAACGATTCAATCATAATAAAAATGGTTAAAAAGCAGCCTAGCTTATTTGGGATAAGATATTATAATCGCGATTTCTTACAAAAAAAATCCTGGGGTAAAAATTGTTTTAATTCATCTTTTCCGACAGCTTTATGTTGCTATTTGCATGAGATCAATCTTGAAAATATCTATATTAAAGTAAATTCTAACTTAGAGATTGAGCATACAACTATTGCCACCGAAGATGTTTTTGGTATTAATCCTCAATCGGATCTAGCATTTTATGCTTTTGAATCACAATTTACACCCTATCAACAATATTTAATTGGTACCCTTCCCAGAGTTGATTTAGTTACGCAAACTAACGGACTTTGTTTGCGTGCTATGGAAATTAAACTGACCGCATTACCAGATAATACAACTTGCGAACTACCTGAAAATCAGTACGGATGTGAAATTGTAGTACGACCCGATACTATTGTTGATTTAGCCTGTAGCATAGCCTCTAATCTTCGGCAACAAGGAACTAATATGGCGGAATTACTACAATTAACATTTCCACAGGATTTAGATTGGACAGAACCCCTATCAGTAATTCCTTATGTCTCAACTATGATAGAAGCGATCGATAACTTAATGAGCCACATTGTTTCAGTTCAAAAACCATTTTTAATGCAGCCAATTTGGAAAACTCAGGGAAAGTCTCCCCAATTGTCTACTAACTGTTTAGATGTATTTATTTGGAGTGATATTTCCTTTAGTCGATTATTTATCAATTTGGCTAAACAAGAAATAGAAAACTTTGGTCAAATCATCAAAATTTCCAGATATACACGAACAGTAATTTGGCTATTTAAAATGTTAAGTGATTTTGGCGATCGCGGATTATTTGACCATGTAAGCATTATTGATTCCTGCTCATACAACACCAAAAATGATAAAGCATTTGCAGTCAATGGAAAAATAACTCACGAATATATGAACTCAGAGTCTTGGCGACAACCAAGAATCCCTAAGCAGGAAATCAAAAATATTATTTTAGGAGATGGTCAAAATTTACTGAGTCCCGAAAGAAGGTTTGATGCTATAATATACAACTCACCAGATTTATTTTGACTATAAATTTGTGAACTATGAGAACTATAGATTTGTTTGCTGGATGTGGTGGATTATCTTTGGGATTTGAAAATGCTGGATTTGATATTAAAGCTGCATTCGAGATATGGCAGCCAGCCATTAAAGTTTATCAACGTAACTTCAGACATCCCATTTTTCAAGTTGATTTATCTGAAGAAAGCGTGATACATACTCTGCGAGAGTATAAACCAGAAGTCATTATTGGTGGTCCCCCATGCCAAGATTTTTCCAGCGCGGGTAAAAGGGATGAAAGTTTAGGACGTGCTAACTTAACTATCAATTTTGCTCGCATTATTGCTTCTATTAAGCCTCGCTTTTTTATGATGGAAAATGTTTCCAGAATCACCAAGAGTCAAACTCTTAAAGTGACTTGGCAAATCTTAAAAAACAGTGGCTATGGTTTGACTGGCTCAGTTTTGGATGCTAGTTATTGTGGGGTTCCACAAGCCAGAAAACGATATTTTCTCATCGGTGAACTAGAAGGAAAAGACAATTTTTTAGAACCTTATTTGTTCAAAAATTATGCCTCTAAGCCGATGACAGTTTTTGATTATCTAGGTTTGAGTTTGGGAATTGAGTATTTTTATCGTCACCCAAGAAGTTATCAAAGGCGAGGAATTTTTAGTATCTATGAACCTAGTCCCACAGTGCGAGGTGTAAATCGACCTATCCCTAAAACTTATCAAAAACATCACGGCGATGCCTGTGACCTCAATCCCTCTCTACGACCACTAACTACTATGGAAAGAAGTTATATCCAAACCTTTCCTAAGTCTTTCAAATTTGAGGGGAGTAAATCTGACTTGGAACAGATGATTGGCAATGCGGTTCCCGTCAAATTAGCTGAATATGTGGCAGGTTCTCTTCTTAAATATATTGAAGATGGTTATAATCACGTTGGGTCTCACGATTCCTATATACAACTTAGCCTCTTTAATTGACAGTTGGCTATTGAATTGTTCCCCTACTAATTGGTGTCAATAAATTAACGGGGGGGGGACAAAATTATGATTAACTTGTCATTAACTATGGTATAATCTTGGCCCGTCTTGAAAATCCTAGTTATTCCGTGCATGGGGTTGACAAAATACTAGATTTATGCAGTGAGGCGATCGCTAAAATCGGCAATTTAGTATCTGATGATACAGTAGATTATGGCGGATCAGTTCTATGTAGGATATCAATTCTCAGGGGCTGCCACCAGTGGGAATGTTGCTCCCCAATCACTGATTTATGAAAAGGGTGATCTCCGAAGATAATTAATAATGATAACTAAGGAATAGATAATACCCTAATGCAAAACATATTCGGGGGTGGGGTCAAAAGTACCACATTGGCCAAACCAGGCAATGAGTCCTTGTTACTATCATTAGATTTAAAGACAATTGCAGATTATTTTTGAGGAAATTTGCATTTTCCGGATTTTTTTGCTAATATTAATTTAGGGACGGGTACTTAAACTTAAACAACAACTTGATTCAACATAAGTGGAGTATTCACAACTATGCAGTTGATGAAAATAGTTCACCTGAAAGCCTGGGAGTTTTCTAAGTGATTGCCATATCATCACGTCCGGTTAAACGTAACTGGGTCACAATTAGCTTTGCTTCTACACTCTATCTGGGATCGATTTTGGATTTACTTCTCGCCGAAATCCCCTCGGAGTGCCAAGATGAAATCAGACTAGGACTACAAGAAGCCCTAGTTAATGCTGCCAAACACGGCAATAAGCTAGATCCCAGTAAAACGGTTGTCGTTCGTTTTGCGATCATCAATAATCAGTTCTGGTGGTTGATCTCAGACCAAGGACGGGGATTTAAACCCCCATCCTGTGGCTGTAGCTTGTCAGCAGTGGAAACTAATGATAACTGCTGGGATGACCCAGAACTACCCCATGATGAACATGAATGCGGACGAGGATTGTATATTCTTGAGCAAATATTCGATCGCGTGGAGTGGAACCAAGATGGAACCGAACTAATCCTAAGTAAACAAATCCCCGCTATATCACGTAAACCTCTTGGGAGCGTGGAAGCCCCGTGTCTTTAGACCGGGGAGGAAC
>NZ_JARPLU010000183.1:0-8477 GCF_032349615.1 Limnospira sp. PMC 1279.21
TCTGAACGTAGCCAGTTAAGGCTTAAGCTGGTCAGCTACCTGAAAGCGGGGGGCACGAAGCCCCCGTGCTTCAGCCGGGGGTGCTGACTTCGTCATTAATACATTCCCTCAAAGGGTCCTAGGAAGGTGGGTTTAGGGCGAAGAATATGGACTTGGACAACAGCTTTGACAACGGCTAGAAGTTCTCGCCGGGTATAGAATCGCATGGAATCATCCCGAAATTTGCCCCAGTCCGGTGTCCCAAAACCGATCGCATCAATCCCTAAACGATTGCATATATACACCGCACGGGGTAGGTGATATTGTTGGGTGATTAGTACCGCCGTCTCGATGCCAAAAATTTCCCTGGCGCGATAACAGCTTTCGTAGGTACTAAATCCCGCATAGTCCAGGCGAATGTCGTTTGCGGGAACTCCTTGGTCGATCGCATATAGCTGCATGGCCACTACCTCATTATATTCGGGAGTGCCATTGTCTCCGGTCATTAAAATCTTTTCAACCCGTCCCAGTTTGTACAGGTCGATCGCCCCCTGAATGCGATCGGCTAACATCGGTGTAGGGGTTCCATCCGCCCAAAGTCCCGCCCCAAACACGATCGCCACCGGTTTGTCAGGAACATCGGCGATCTCAGTGTAGCGGCGAGTTTGGGTGATCAAGTTAATATATAAGTTCAGCACAAATGGCGTAAGCAGTCCGCCAATAACTGATAACACCAATAATAAACGCCAGTGTAGTATTAACCATTTGGGCAACATAGTTTCAATCTGAGCGTAGCAGTTCAACATTTTACCAAAAAATTGCCGTGGCCGGGGAGCCTAGCTAATTTTTATAATTTACCCTCCCAGGGGCCTAGTTTCAGCAACATTGCCTAAATATAAACTATTCCCAGATACCTGGAAAATCCCACACAGAGAGGTTTGGCAACAAATTTGCCAAAAATTTGGTGAAAGGGGTTGACATATATCCGATAACCTACTACTATTATTAATTGTGCGAGGGAAACAAGCGAGAGCGACTTTCCAGCAACCTCGAAAGATTTTAAGTCTTTCCTGGTGTCTATGGCTCAGTGGAACCACACCGATCCATCCCGAACTCGGATGTGAAACGCTGAAACGGCGAAGATACTTGGCGGGTAGCTGCCTGGGAAAATAGCAAGATGCCAGGATTAATATAAACTATAGCTTCCTTCCAGTGATAAACGGAGGGGGGCTTTAGTTTTTAAGGAACAATAGCATGATTAAACCCAAATCAGCAATCTTACCGCCCTGGATAGTCCTAGACCCTCTGCTAAAACAGTGGTTAACTGAAGATATTGGTAGGGGCGATCGCACTACTGATGGTTTGTTGAGGGGGGAAAGTTTATGGGGAACAGCGCATTGGTCCGCGAAAGCGCCAGGAATTATGGCGGGGTTAGCAGTGGCGGCGCGGGTTTTTCAACTGTTAAGCGATCGCCTTGAGGTGACACCAACGGTGAAAGATGGCGATCGGTGCGATCGTGGACAAGTAATCCTACAATTAGAAGGACCCCTAGATGCTTTGTTGATGGGGGAAAGGGTAGCCCTAAATTTGGCGATGCGACTGAGTGGGGTAGCCACTTCCACCCGTGAATATGTGGATGCGATCGCTGATTTACCGACTCAACTGGTGGATACCCGCAAAACTACCCCAGGACTGCGACTGTTAGAAAAATATGCCGTCCAAGTCGGGGGGGCGAAAAATCATCGCATGGGACTTGATGATGCGGTTTTGATTAAAGATAATCATATTTTGGCGGCTGGGGGTATTGAAAAAGCGATCGCCCTAATTCGCGAAACTATGCCTTATCCTCTGACCATTGAGGTGGAAACCGAAACTATTGAACAGGTGAAAACGGCGGTAAATGCGGGGGCGGATATTATCATGTTAGATAATATGTCCGTAGCTATGATGCAAGAGGCGATCGAGATGATTCGCCAGTATAATAGCCGCATTAAAATTGAGGCATCAGGAAATATTACCCTACAAACTATTCGCCAAGTTGCCGAAATTGGTGTTGATTATATCTCCACTAGCGCTACTATTACCCGTTCCCCCTGGTTAGATATCAGCATGAATTTGGGACCCGGAAACTTGGGGATTAATGACCCTTCCAAAATTAGAATGATTTAACCTCAAACATCACAGCGCACTTGACAGGATGTTAAACCCAGAGCCTGTAGCATCTGGGTGATTTCCTGTTCATAAATAGGGTTCATGATAATCACCACATCTGGTTTATAGTCTACTAAAAATGCAGGGGGGACAATTTTTTGACCAGTTCCCGCTACATACATTCCCTGTTTGCGAGGGTTAATATCAACAACATATTCAATTGCTGTCTTGGCTGCTTTCATAAAGTTTAAGAATGTCACACCTTTGGAACCACTGCCCCAAATGACCACCCGCTGGCCTTGGTTAACCAGATCACCTAGTTTTTGTTCCCACTCTGATAACTTATCCTCAAACTTTTGTGAAAATTCAGCAATGCTGTTAGCTAACTGATTAACCTGTTCGGTTTCCGGTTTAATCGTGCGATCGCTATTAAGACTAGGCTGCGCTTCCAGACATAAAAATTGCCCTCGGAATTCTTCGGTTATTTGTTTAACCTCAAAACCACAGGATGAGAAAGCATAGGCTAAACTGACGGGCGCAAAATAACAGCAATGTTCATAAATAATATCCCAAACTGCCAGATTATCAAAAATATCTAAGGCATTAGGAACCTCAAAGAAAATCCCGGTTTCTGGTTTATTTCCCACTATTTGTGCTAGGGATTTTAGCAGGTTTGTGGGGGTGGGTATGTGTTCTAATGTGTGGCGACAGCAGATAAAATTTCCTTGGTAATCAGCATATTTTTCCGAATATAAATCCCGAATAAACTGGAGGCGATCGCCCAATTTTTCATGGTCAGGTAAAGGCACATAAGTCGGGTCAAAACCGATGCCGCGATTGTTCCCCAATTCACACAACAGCGTCAGAAATTCCCCTTTACCACATCCGATCTCAATAATAGTCTTTTCCTGTAAATTGTAGGTATTGATTAACCTTTCAGCTAAATTCTGAGCATACTGCTGAAACCGAGGGGAAAAATCCAGAGCATTTTCATAGACTTGCGTATATTCTAAACGTTGTGGGTCAAAAGCTATATTATCAATAAAACCGCAATCTTCACAGAAAGCCAGTTTCAAGTCCCCACGATTACAATTAATAGCCCCATCACGATCCGACCATAGGATATTACAAAAAACCGGAATATCCAACATTTCCCAAAATACCTGGCGATGTTCCGAACCGCATACCGGACAGATAGGTGTTTCTAACATAGTTATAGGTGCTAATATTTACCTACTAACATATCATTGTCCTGGTGATTTGCCTAGTAACGTTTCCCCAAGATACAAATCACAATGTAAGTTAATCAAACTTGACTTGCCAAACTGCTATAGAGTCGAGTATACTTGTAGTAAACATATTGCTCTATTTTTTGTTGAACAACTTATTTATATTAAAGTTATATAAAAACTATGAGCTTACCTATTCGCCAAGTGAAAGTTGTAGGATCTTATATTACCGCTCTCCAGTTCAGAGACCAAATTGAAACTATTTTGGAGTGGGGTTCTCGGCGACAAAGCCGGGTCGTTTGTGTGGCAAATGTTCATATGCTCATGGAAGCCTATTGGAATCCTGTATTTGCTCGGATATTAGAAAATGCTGATATGGTAACTCCTGACGGAATGCCTCTAGTCTGGATGATTCGGCAAGTAGGTATTCCTCAAGACCGAGTGGCAGGAATGGATATGCTCCTGAGTTTGTGTAACTTAGCACCCTTATATAATGTCAGCGTTTTTTTCTTAGGTTCTAAACCAGAGGTTCTGGAAAAAATGCAAACCAAAGTCCTCAATGAATTTCCCCATTTAAAGGTCGCGGGGTTTAAATCTTTGCCATTTCGCCCCCTGACTCAAGCCGAAGATGACGCATTAATTAAAGAAATTAACAATAGTGGGGCGGGGTTAATATTTGTTTCTCTGGGATGTCCTAAACAAGAAAAATTTATTCATCAGCATCGAGGCAAAATTCGGGCTGTGATGATTGGAATTGGGGCGGTGTTTCCCGTTTATGCAGGTTTTCATAATCGCGCCCCAGAGTGGGTGCGAGAGTCCGGCTTAGAATGGTTTTACCGATTAGTTCAAGAACCTAATCGTTTGTTTGGTCGCTATGCTAAGACTATTCCGCCGTTTATTTTATTAGCAACTAAACAACTATTAACTGAGTATCATTGGTTAGACCGGGTTAAAAAACAATACTCGGAAATTCCTAGTAATGTATTAATTGAAGCGCCCAGGGGTTTAGTCTATCGACCTGTGGGGCGTGTCTTACAAAGGGCGGGTTTACTTTCTCCAGATCAAGTACAGATGGTTTTACAAACTCAGCGAGCCGGAAAAAACCTGCGTTTTGGAGACATTTTAACTTCCCAAGGTTTACTGAAACCGGAAACCATAGAGTTTTTCACAGAGCAGTTACCTGAATTAGCTATTCACAGAGAACAGCATCCTTTAGGGTACTATTTAAAATCAGCGGCTTTATTAAATGAACATCAAATTCAGATAATTTTAGAAAAGCAACATAAAACCGGACTGAGGTTTGGAGAAATGGCAATTAGTAAGGGATGGGTTAAACCGGAGACCGTGGACTTATTTTTGGAGTTTATGGAACCGGAAATGTAATTAATAGGTTATGGTCATTAAAGGTGTAAAGTCTTTGATGGCTTGCTCAAATAAATTAAGTATTTTGGGTTTTTGGGAAAAATACACTAGGCGCTTGGACAGCAGCTTGCATCAACTCCCAACCCAGCCTTTTCCACTTCCACGAGACCCACCTACCCATTTGACCATAGCAATATAGCTTTTCGGAAAATGTGATAGGAACCCGATTAATCACTTTGATATATTGAAATAAAAGCGTCCAATTGGTGAGTGAAAACTTTCTAGTTGTCTGAGAGTTATACCAATTCAAAAGAGCCAAACTACCAGCATCTTTGCGGATGGCTCGTGAGGTTTGGGAATGCTCCCTATAAAAGAAAAGAGGTTGAGGAATTTCATAGAACTCGCCTCTAAGTGCGAGTTCAGCAGCCAAGGGTAAGTCAGCCCATATATAATCTCCAATTAGCTGAGTTTTTCTCAGTTCATCAGTTCTCATTAAGCCAAATACCATGTGTCCTGGCATATACTTACGTTGTTGCCAAAGGTCATGATATTGTTTAAATCGCTCCGTGGGTTTTGGCGATCGCAAATTGAGAATATCAGCATGAGATTTGAGCGGATTTCCTTGTTCATCAATCCAGTATTCTTGAGGGTAACACAAAACAGCAGACGGGTGACTATCCAAGGCTTCTACACAGCGTTCTAAAAACTCGGGAGCATATAAATCATCGTGTGCTGCCCACTTAAAATATTCAGCGGTAGACAATTCAAAAGTTCGATTATAATTTTTAGCGGCACCCAAATTTTCTGGATGGCGATAGTAACGGATACGTTTATCCCTAGCCGCATAATCTCGGCAAATTTCCTCAGTCCTGTCCGTGGAAGCATTATCACAAATAATCAGTTCAAAATCATCAAAAGTCTGAGACAATAGACAATCTAAAGTTTCCTGTATAAAATTTTCCCCATTGTAGACAGGCATACCAATGCTAACGCGGGGATGAGGAGGATAAGTTTGTACCATATTTTACCTGTAGCCTCTCATGTGAATAAAAGTTGAATAAGCAGATCTCAACTCAACCGTCAATCAACCATCAATCCTCCTTTTCAGGATTACACATAAACAAAAGAGGAACTATTTAAACTGATATTGTTCATTCCTTGCACAATACCAATAAGTTCATCAGTAACATCGCCTTTATAGAAGATAGCCAACCCATTAGGTAAGCCTTGGGGACTATCTGCGAGGCGATAATCTTCTGAGCTACCGTGAAGCTGAATCACATCATTATCAAAATCAGTAATCAGAGCATAATCTTGCCAACCGGGTTGGTCATCAATGCCATCATCATAGTACACAGAATTACTGTCACCTAAGACAAATGTATCAAAACCGCCATTTCCTGTCAATATATCTATTTGTCCGCGTCCAGGATTAGAGGAATTGGGGTCTGTTCCATTCAGCCAATCATCGCCTTGAGTACCAACTATGGTATTAACGGGAACCCGATTTAAAGAGGTAGAACTATAGTAGCCAGGAAGTCCCACAGTTCGTCTGGTTTCCAGGTTCTGAATTTCCTCTACTCCGACAGCGGGTAAAGGCTCACCCTTGAAAGATCGGAAACTGGCTGCGACATAGCTTAGAGAGGATTCATTATTAATAAAAACGGGGATATCTCCAAATTCTCCATGGAGTATATAAGCGCCCAAAACTTCAGTTTTTCCACCATTAACAGTCTCAACTAATGTCCCCTCATCCTCAGTTTTGTAGCCAAGAATCCACAAATTACCGCCATCATTCTTAATTCGGGGAGTGTGAATAGTCTCGGGATTAATTTGACGAGCCCAAACATTTTGATTAGTGAAAGACCAAGGACCGCCACTGATATCTTCAATATATAAATCCCCAGTTCCTTGACTGGTGTTAAAATACTGATTAATAATCATATTGGACATAACCATAGTCCGATCGCTGTCTTGAACAAAGGTAATATTTGGAGCTTCCAAACGCTCCACAGAGACGACATCGGTAGTGCCATCAGCGACAGTAATTGTGCCACTACCTAGAATAGTAGCTTCTGTGCCAATAAAGCGCTGTAGATTATTTCTTAACTGAAGATTACCACCAATATTCCATACCCCATTAGGTAGGTAAACGGTACTAGCACCAGAATCGATCGCCGCCTGAATTGCCAGGGTATCATCAATGCCATCATTAGGCAAACCACCAAAAGCCAAAGGACTGACCCAATCAGACAAATCATCCCAAGGGACTACGGGAGTTGGCAAAACTTCCAGTTCAAAAGCCTGAGTGGGAGCATCAAATAGGGTATTAAAGCCACCACGCGCCATCCACTCAGCCACATAACCATCAGGTTGAGACAAGTTACCTCGTCCATTATCATCCTGTAGAATAGCCAGTTCATAACCAGAGGTATTGAGATTATTAACATACATCCCTTTTTGATTATGAATAGCAGGTTGAGTGGCGGCTGCACCGACCCCAGTTAAGTTAGCATCCATAATCGTAAAATCACTGGAACCATCAGGCATATTCCAAATGACGGGAACGGCATTAGTGCTTTCTAAGTCTCGCACAAACAGAGTTTGATTAAAATTCTGCCAACCATAAACATTTTGATTAACAAGTTTAACGCCTTCGAGTGTTTGAGTAGCGGTAGGATTCCAAGTCCGAATACCGACATCAAATCCGACGACTTCGACATCCTTAACCAGTAGAGGTCCATTTTCATCGGTGGCGAGATCAAGACCGATCGCACCTTGTCCATCACGGGAAACTATGCGAACATTATTGAGAGTTCCCTGGTTGTTTGCTATAAAATTAATAGCGATCGCATCTGGGTTTCCCTGACCCACATCAACAGTCAAATCCCTGATACTATTGCGGAACCTTTGAGCGGGTGGATTTCCGGTATCAATAACCGCAGTATCAAAACCCAAATTATCTTGAAGTCTAATAATAGTGCCATCACGGCTTTCCCCCTGAAGAATATTGCGCTTTTCACTGCCAGGGTATGCAATCCTTCCACTAACATCATAAACCCCATTAGGGAAGTAAATAATCCGATTTTGACCAGCATTCTCATTAATAGCTTGCTGAATAGCAGCAGTATCATCTATACCATCATTAGGAATCGCTCCATAATCCCTAACATCAACCACACCTGCATCAGCCGGGAAAACAATATTTTGAGTCGGTGTATTAGCGCTAAAATCAACGGTAAAACTACCCAAAGTGGCAGTTGGGATAAAATTACCTGCCATATCACTAACAGCATTGGGTTCCATGATGACGGTATAAGTTCCGCCGTCGGAGACATCCCAAACGCCGCCAGAAGGTGTAATTTGATAGGTAGCATTCCGGGTGTTTCCATTTTCCTCACCGTAGACACGCACCAAACTAGCCAGTTGCTGAACCCCTAATGGTCCTATAACCCGGATATCGGCATCATCTAAAGTAGATTCTTGAATTTCCCAGTCATCAGAGTAGCTAACCGTGAAAGCATATCCGGTATCACTACCCAAGATAGGAGTCAAATCAGGAGCCAGTAAAGCCGCCGTTGGGGGTGACAGGTCTGGGGTATCTTCTGGGATAATAGGAGCGGCTGTATTGAAGAAGTAATCGACCTGGCTGGTAAAGGTAGGAGATGATGAACTTCCGGCATTTCCCGCAAATAACCCCACCTGTTGCACTTGTAAGGCTTGGGTAAAACTCCCGGCGGTCGTCCAAGTTGAACT
>NZ_JARPLU010000184.1:0-8255 GCF_032349615.1 Limnospira sp. PMC 1279.21
GTCATCTCGTCCTCTCCATTATACGTCCTAAGTGTTCTGTCTTGTGCTATATATACAGAACCCTCAATTTTAATGGATGTAGTAGATTATCTTTACGAGGAATTAGGATATCGTCACTTTTTGTATATAGCCAAAGCGCCATTTACTGATAATTTAAACCTAACCAAACAAGTGGATAATGAAGATGAGTTTTATTTCATGTCACCCACTTTAATTAAATCTCTCCAATCAGGATTACCAGATATTAAAATATATCCGGTTTTCTTTAATAAGTATTATGTCAGAAAAAGAAAAATGAAAACCTTAGACCAGGTTTCCTATAGTCTCAAGGATACTGCTAAATTATTAAACTTGGTAGAGGACCCTAGTAAAAACGTGGTGGTATTTTTTAATCTCTTTAATGGTTTATCTGTGAAAACCAAAAACGAGGACGATCGCTTTTATAATGGGGTGATGTCCTACGCAACTTTATTAAATATCTATCAAGGAGTCCTGGACGATCAGCATATTCGGGAGGGATTGATTCATGATAACTCTCTGAAACAAGACATTCTGCAATATTTGACTTTTTTCCACTTTTACAGATTAGAAAAAAAATTAGTTAGAAACAAGATCCAGATTAAACTAGATCCCTACGATCGCGTTATTGGTGATGATTCTTTACGCAAAAAATCTGTTTTTAATCATATTAATGGAAAAGCCAATTTTAATAGTTTGGCTTTTTTGAGTGAGGTTAACTCGATTTTGTATCCCCAGAATCGACGGAGACCCCAATCGGATTCCACCAATAACCTGGTTGATCAATAAGTTGAATAATCACGATAATGATTGAGGTTGACAGATGAAAGTCGCAGAAAATTTCGGAAGATTATTTGAGGTAGGTTTCAATATTGGGATTTTATCAGCGATATCGGAAGCTAAAATTGACAATAATTTCGCTGATTTGTATAGTCGGGATTTGCAAAAATTGCGATTCTCAGAAATGCTACGGAAAATTATCAAAGATGCCAACATAACCGACGAGGAAGCCATTAGGAATAACCTGCAAAAATGGGGATTATTTTTGATTCAGAAAGGTTGGTTATCGGGGTTGAACTTTTTTCGAGAATATCTGAAATCCTTGGGAAAAAATTACCATAAGTATCATATTATTTATAATCAGTGTAGCTTTTCTGATGATAACAGTATCAACCTATTTCCCAAAGATAAACGGCTACAGATTGAGGAGTGGTCGTCGCAGTTAAAAGATGAATTTTCACCTAGACCACCGAATATCAATTGGGAAAAATACAGCCAGAAAGGTGAGTTTTTGAAAGCTGACACTTTAATGTTACTGAGACACCGAAATAACCTGAGAATATTAGTGGTAGATTTATCCATATTTTCGGTGAAAGCGATTGAAGATTTAATGGATTTAACCGATAAAAACCTAGACAACCAACGTCGGTTACTCAAACGAGAGATTAATTATCTGAAATCGAAAAGTGTTTTCGTAAAATTGCGGCTGGATACGGGAGATCCGCAAAATCTTGATGTGGAATTTTCGGAGGATATCAAACGATACTTTACCGCATTTAAGCGACAAGATAAGGAATGTGTTAAATTAATTCAAGCTGCTAGTTATGCTTATAGCTTTTATGGTTTTTTAAAACAATTCGGAATAGTCAAACCTGAAAACTCTACGATGATTAATGTAGTCGGATATAGCGATCGCAGTCTTAGCAACCTATCCCTAAATCCCCAAAGTCAACACCATTGGGATTTACTCGCTACCTGTGCGAATATTTATCAAAATGAACCCAAAGATGCAGAAATTACCGCAGCGAGAAAACAGGTAATGGATCTAATTCGCCGCAATGTCGCCAAAAGTTTTAAAAATGGTAAATCCTTCCTGAAAAATCTATCTAATATTAGTCGCGATCGCATTAATATCATCCCCCCCCACACAGAAATTATTGATAATTTTAGTTGTACCCTAGACCTGAGACAACCCCACGCGGAAGCCGTCAAAAAATACCTAAACTCAGTCCATACTTATATCTTTCTGACCGGAAATCCCGGAATTGGAAAAACTACGGCGATCGTGGATTTTTTGAAATCTCATATTGATGAGGGTTTTCTCTTCTTTTATGTCAGTCCTCGCAAACAAGTTAACCTAGATATTATCGAAAAATTCAAAAACTCAGAAACTGATCATCTTAGCGACGATCGCCTATTTTGTGTTACCACTAACTTTATCCTTCTCCAAAATAACGCACCCTCTTCAACGGTTAATTATCTCGCCACCAAACATCAAGATGAGTTTATCCTTCACTCAGTTAAATTTATCCCGATTAACCAAAGAGAAAAACCGCATTCATATCCCGGTTATAAATCAGTTGAACGCATCGCCGATAATCGCCTAAAACCATCTCCACATAAGGTTAATGGGGTATTATCAACCCTGTGTGAAGCCATATCTAATTTAATTAATGATGATTTCTCTAATCATATTGTGGCTACAGCTTGTATACAATCTTTACGCATTACTAATACTGGTAAGAATACTTTAGAAAACTTCGAGAAAATTTTTGAGACAGCATACAGCAAAAGAACTAATAAAGTTGATATTAAAAAAATGCAGTCTCTCTCCCAACGCATCAAAAATATATTTATTATGATTGATGAAATTACCGGAGATAATAGCGGGGTTGAATTTCTCGACGGGATTCGCAAAATTATTAATAAATACCAATTAACTAATCGTGAATATGGATTCAATACTAAGGTAATTGTCGCAGATGCTTCCATTGTTGACCCGGAAGTGATTACACAACACCTATCAGAAACGTCTCCCGAACCTGATAAAATTTTCTTCCGTCGGGTATCTCAACCAGATATTGATTCTATCTCGTCTAAGGAATTTGAATTTAACAAAAAGTCGGCGATCGCTATTAACGCTAACTCCTATCCCGCGAAAGATCTGACTATCACCTATAAACCCTTTATTGAATCTGTCCAATTTAATCAAGACCAACTATCGGAAACCAAAGTCCAACTTCCCAAAACTGTATTATCTAAGATTTTCACCGATATTAATCAACTCATTCAGGAACCAAATACGGGTCAGATTTTAGTTTATATCCAAGACAAAACCAGACTACAACGGCTAATTGAAGAGATCCAAAAACAGCAAACCTTTGTCAAAAATCAAGACTACTTAGAAGTTCACGCTAACCTCAGCGATACGGAAAGACAAGAAATCCATCAATATCAAAACCAGGTCAAAGTGGTATTTATGACTTCCTCCGCTAGTCGGGGTTTATCCTTCCCGAAATCTACTCATATTTTAGTGGAAGTTCCTCGGTTTCAAGTCGAAACTAACTTAATGGAAATTATCCAAGTTATTTATCGCTGTCGCGGACAGTTTTGGGAAGAAGGAAAATTGCAGACTTTTGATGATCACCAGAAATTCTTGACTTTTTACTTATGCGATCGCGCTATTTACTACGGAGATGATAGCGACCCTAATCTCTCCATTCAAGAAAGTCTGATCAGTATGTTAAACTTGCTAGTTATTCTCAAAACTGCGATCATGACCAGAATACAAGGATATGGTCAAGTGGGAAGGGGTAACTTTTTGATGATTCCCATTGGAGGAAAATCTGTTTCTGCTTCTGGTCAAAGTTTCACGGGTCAGTTATCTACCTTAATTAAGCAATTAGACAAAGAATACAAAAGAAATCCTAAAAACACTACCTTAAACACTGTCTCTACACATATCCAAGAATTGCTGAATCGGTGTGAGTTTTTGCTCAATGGTAGTGATGAATCTAAATATAGCCGCGATAATTCCAGCATCTCCTATTTAACACTTATCCGAGAATTTAATGCTGAGTTTGCTAAATATTGTGACCCCTTGACAGGTTTGCTAGAACTGAAAAAACCAGAACTTGGTCATATATGTGGTAGCTTAATCTTGGTTAATATTAACTCTGGTTTAAAAGAGTCTTACCAAATGAGATTAAGGGAAATTGCGGAATATGCGAATACGGAACTTTTAAAAAAAATGATTGCGATTCGTGAGAGTTCCCAATATCCTCCTAGTCTCACCGCTAGTATTAAAGGTGCGATCGATTTAATTGATCAACTCCAAGAACACCACTATCGGACTCAAATACTTGAACAACACAACTCCTGGGATTGTCAATATTACGCGATTCCTTTATTTACCTTTATTGTCGGAGAACAAATCCGCCATTATTTTCAGTCCCAAATACATGAAACGGACAATAACAGTTTCCGTCATATCCTCAGTCAATATATTAATCTACTCTACCCATGTGAACAAGTCCTACCTATTGGCGATCGCTATCAAGAATTCCCTTTTGTCATCTTTAGAAGTTATAGTCTTGAACAAATGCGATCTAAGGTTTTTAGCGATCGCTATCTGCTTACCTCCACAGAATTAAATATCCTCAATCTCATTCTCTCTCAAAATCACCATTGATCAGAAATTCTCTGAATTGGGGGTTGACAACTGAAAATTTCTTGGTTATAATTGGACTGGAAGGCGGAGTATGTCTATACACTTGACTATAAAATCAATGCCGATAAAGTTCCCCTTAAAAATAGTCAGAGAAAAACGGTTCATTACGAGGGATAATCATTTCCAGCAAATCCACCACTTGAGGGTCAGCGCGCAACCTTTCCACCTTATAGAAATAGCTAGGACGGCGATAATTCATCAACAAAGAAACCAGAGTTTGAATACTCATTCTCGCCTCATGACAGCTTTTTTTACGGGTAATGTTAGTGGTCCCATCATCCAGCCATTCCACCGTAAACACACCATTATTATCATTCAACAAATCATCGCGCACAATGAAAGAGAGAGAAGTCGCATTAACCGGAGGCTGAAAAGGATAGAACTTGAGCAAATTTTCGACATCAATAATGCGCGCCATATAGTAAGGTGAAATTTCCTCAGTAATCTCGGAATCATCCAGTAGAAAAGCCAAGGGGTCATTAGTATACCGCCAACCTATGACCTTTTCCACCATAGATTGATGTGCGCTAATATAGTTCCATAGACCCCGGCGACCATCTTCATCCAGATAAATCATATCCTTAATTTGAAAGATATCATTAGCAATGTAATAAAGCACATAACCCGCCGGTTGATCATTCTGATCATAATATACAGCAGCACGCAAATCATCTTGATCCCAGCGCCAATATTCCTGCCATTCTAGGGACCCACGAATCAATGCGCCATGCTGTTGTTCAGCAAATTTTTGATAAACAGCTTTGATAATATCTCCCTCGGCGTGGTCACGCCGCACATAACCAGAAACGTCAGTAATGCGCGGCAATTTATGGTCAGGAATAGTATATTTAATCTGGTCATTAATAATTTCCCAACCCTTTTTTCGATAATAGGGGATAGAATAGGGGTACAAATAAGAAATAGTTTGACCCCTAGCTTTCATCTCAAGTAATCCTTGCATAATCAGAGACTTAGCCAGACCATGTTGTGCATACTCAGGATAAGTTCCCACGCCAGTCAAACCACCCATATTATAAATCACCCCATGAATATTAACCTTCATAGGATATATAGCAATTTGGGATATTAACTTATCATGATCAAACCATCCCAAAACATGAGCAGCCTCAAGTATAGGTCGTTTTTCGCGCTCAATTTCCTCTTCATTCCAACCAATCTTATGCAAATCATGATTAGTAACTTGAAACACATAGCGCAATAATTCATTAAAGGCTTTGAGATCATCAATAGTTAATGTTCTCATCTGAAAGCCATGGTTTTTTTTCGGACTACCCATATCGAGACTCTTCCCAGTCATCAAAGTTTCCCAATAATTCCTGAATCCTATATTAATATAGCGATCGCCCCCCGCCGCCTCCCCAAGTAAGATAGAATCGCGACAGAGTGCCAAAATCTGAGTTATTGTGTTAAAATCAGCACCAACTCAGCTAGTTAAGGAAGATTTCCAACTAGAAAGAACTCTACAAATACCGTCAAACTGAGCGATCGCATGGGGGACTATGTTTCATCGAATTTCCGCACACCGAACACCAAAAAGCCCAATATTCACTACCTACCAAAAAGCCGATCGCCTATGGGGATGGGGATTATGGCTCACCGCCTTACTATTATTTACCATAGATTTAGGGGGAGTGGCCATCAGAGACTGGGACGAAGGAATTGTCGCCCAAGTAGCGCGGGAGTTAATCACAGGGAATGCTAACTGGTTACACCCGACCCTAAACGGAGACCCTTACTTAAACAAACCCCCCTTAATCCATTGGTTCATCGCCCTATTTTATCAAATAGGGGGCGTAAACGAATGGACAGCCCGTCTACCAGGAGCCTTATTAACAGCCACATCCGTACCCCTATTATACACTCTAGGGCGGGAAATTTTCCACCGTCGCACCCAGGCCATTTTTTCGGCCCTAGTTTATTTAACCCTAATTCCAGTAGTCCGTCACGGTCGTTTAGCCATGTTAGATGGGGCGGTATTATTTTTCCTAGTCCTAATGATGGTCTGCGTATTGCGCGCGCGGCGAGATTTGCGCTACGCCTTGGGGTCTGGGTTAGCATTTGGGTTATTGTGTCTCACCAAAGGAGTGCTATTAGGGGTATTATTAGGAGCGATCGCCTTCGGATTTTTGTTGTGGGATACCCCGCGACTGTTGACCTCAAAATTCCTGTGGTGGGGCTTAGGGCTAGGCTTAGTACCCGTAGCGTTTTGGTATGCTTCCCAATGGCAATATTATGGCTTTGACTTCATAATCGCCAACCTAGTAGATCAGTCCCTAGTTAGAATTTGGGAGTCGGTGGAAAACCACAAAGGACCCCCCTGGTATTATTTACTGGAAATCATTAAATTGAGCGCCCCCTGGCTATTATTCTGGTTAGGAGGATTAAGATTAGCTTGGCGCGATCGCAATTTAAGTTGGGCGCGGTTAACATTAGTGTGGACAGGAGTTTATTTAATCGCGGTATCTGCGATGAATACCAAACTCCCTTGGTATATTATGCCCATTTATCCAGCCTTCGCCCTAGCGGTAGGAAGTTATCTAGCCCTAGTTTGGGAAGAAGGAGATCATGAAATTGGTAGATGGCAAAAAACAAAGCCTTCCCCCAGCGTCCCCCCAGACCAGTTGCTAACCCCAGATTATCTCTGTCCCCGTCCCGATCGCCTCTGGCCCCTATTTAGTATCTTAGCCTTTGTAGCTTGGCTAGGAGGGCTATATTTTGGCGGAATGTTAACCCTAACTGATACCACTACTTTAGACATTAACCTTCAGTTAACCTGTGCTTCCGTAGCATTAACCATGGCTGTTAGTACCCTATTGTTAGTCGAATGCGATCGCCAATTTTTAGTCATTCTGTGCTGGGGGATGTATTTATCCCTGCTGCTATTTGTTTCCTCACATCACTGGGTTTGGGAGTTGGGCGAGTCCTACCCCGTCAAACCCGTTGCTAGTCTCATCCAACAACATACAGCCCCGGAGGCACAGATTTACACATCCTACCCCTACTCGCGACCTTCCCTAGATTTTTATAGCGGACGGCAAATACGTCCCGTAGATAGCCAAGCCCTACAGCATTACTGGCACAACTCACCCTCAGCCTATTTTCTGGTTGATCAGCAAACCCTCCATAACCTCCAACTCCCAGATAGCAGAGTTTTGGGAACTATAGAAGGGTGGACTCTAATTATGCCTTCTGAAATCCCCAAACCCATCAAAGGATTAAAGCCATTTAGGGAAAAGGGTAATCGCCTGCATCTTGCTCAAATTCGGTAATATTGGGGTCAAGTATCTGATGGCGATAATTTAGGCGATCACTTACCACCACTGCCAAACTTAACAGTAGCAGACTACTAACGATCGCCACTAAAGAAAACGGTTTAGTTGAACAAACATCACGACCAATTCTAGCCAACGGATGACTCTGCCGCCTTAGCATTCTACTGATCGCCCAATGTTGCCAAGAAAAAGGATCTCGCACATAATGACCACTGTTGCTAATTACCAGATGAGTATGGCAGTTAGGACAGGTAAACAGTCCGCCAAACACCCCTACTGAAGGCAAAACGCTAGTGTGGTGGCAAATGGGACAATTAACTGAGTGAGAGTTAAAAGTATCAGCATTCATAGATGACTGTGTGTGAGTGAACGAACTTATCACGTAAAACTCCTGGGAGGGTTGGAAGCTCCGTGATTGATCACGGAGAGGAAAC
>NZ_JARPLU010000185.1:0-8241 GCF_032349615.1 Limnospira sp. PMC 1279.21
TGTGGGGGTTACATGGCTATACGCTTGATTTTTTATTCAACACAGCGATCGCGCCCATATTCAGGGGATGAGCAACAACTTTTGAGGGGGAATTTTTCATTCCCCTGCTAACAACCAAAAACCCGTATAAGTTACCCCAGAATCATCAGGTTGAATCAAGAGAAAATGTAATCCCTTAGCCAAGCGTTTACGAGTCTCAAACATCCGCGCCGCCTGAGCGACATCATCATCATCAAAAGTAGCAACTACCCAGCGATCGCTCAACCCCGCCTCTAAAATCAAGCCATCAGGTTGTCCGGGAATGTAATTCAAGCCGACAGGTTTAACCGACTGTAACCATCTAGCCAAGCGCATAGACTGGCGACCCCCATCAATAACCACCCCGGAAATAGCAACGGTAGAAGCCAGACCCAAATTCAGGGGTAGTAAAAATGATGGCATATCCAAAATAGGAATAGGGCGATCGCCAAAGACTTCCTGAAGGTCTCCCGCTGGAAGAGTCGCAAACCGCCAGCGCGTCCCCCAGAGATTTTCCGGTAGAGGTAAAGGGGGTAATTTATCAATAGCCAAAGGATCATAATCCTCGCCAGTATAACCTGGCATTTGGGGATAAATTAACATCATCTCTGCCAGCAATTTTTTTAAACCCAGCGTCCGACGAGTCCCCTGGACAGTCACCCCCAACTGTTTACCCACCACCTCAAAGAGATTCAAGCAAGCAGGTCGAAACACCTGAATCAGATCAGGTTGATCAGTGTCCCAAATTTCTTCTAACTGTTTCAGCAGCCAAGTAGAGTTAGCTTCCGACTGAGGACAAGTCGCCACCAATAAGCGATCGCCCAATTCATCACAAAGTAACAGTTCCCACAAAGGCTGTCCGCTGTCATTCCGAAGAGGACGGCGATAAAAATCAGCTTGCCATATCCGCATAAAAAATTAAGCCATTAGTGAATCATTTAATCAATCTTAAAGTCAAAGGATAGCGATATCTGATACCCTCATTAGCTTTGCTGGCTGCCACAATAGTAAAAATCAAATCAAACAACAACACCGCAAATAGCAGAGGAATTCCAACTAAAAACACAATCAACACGATGGATACAAACAGATATATCAAAATGCTGATTTGAAAATTCAACGCTTCTTTAGCTTGATATTCAACAAATGGCATCTCATCCTTTTTCAGCAGCCAAATCACCAAAGGTCCAACGATATTAGCCACAGGTATGACATAACCCACAAAAGAGCTCAGGTGTGCGATCATACCCCAAGTTCTGCTTTCTTGATCTATCTGTTCCGTCGATCAGTCATGTTGCCTCCATAGCTAAGTATGATGCCACTGTTGATCTATCTTAATACCATTTTAAGCAGATAGTACCTTAGCGCACCCCGTAGAACCATCAACTGTGATAGGTTAGGTAGAGAAAAAGCCTACTAATTAGGGTATCAACTAGCTAATTATACAAATGGGAACCGAAACAATCGTACTGCTATCGAGCCGAGAAATTGAAAAGATGCGCCAAGCCGGAAAGTTAGCCGCGCAACTACTGAACCACCTAGAACCGATGGTTAAACCAGGAGTCAGTACCCTAGAACTCAACGATGAAGCCGAACGCTGGACTCAGGCTCATGGTGCCCGTAGCGCTCCCCTCGGTTATAATGGGTTCCCCAAGTCTATTTGTACCAGTGTTAACGAAGTTATCTGTCACGGTATCCCCAGCGCCAAGCAGATTCTTCAAGATGGAGATATCATCAATATTGATGTCACCCCTATAGTTGATGGCTACCACGGCGACACCTCAAAAACCTTTTTTGTAGGTAATCCTTCCCCGACGGCTCAAAAATTGGTTGAAGTCACGGAGGAATGTTTGCGGCGGGCTATTGCGACGGTGAAACCGGGTAGTCGCATAGGGGATATTGGGGCTGCTATTCAAGAGTACGCGGAAAGTTATGGGTTTTCTGTAGTGCGGGATTTTGTCGGTCACGGGGTTAATACCGTCTTTCATACAGCACCGCAAATTCCCCATTATGGAACCCGTGGAAAAGGTAAAAAACTGCGCTCAGGAATGGTTTTTACGATTGAACCGATGATTAATGAGGGAACCTGGGAAGCAGAGGTACTCGATGATGGTTGGACAGCAATTACCACAGATGGTAAGCTGTCTGCTCAATTTGAACACACGATCGCTGTAACTGACCAGGGAGTTGATATTTTAACTTTACCATAGCGCTCTTGGTTAAACCAGCCAGGTAGGGACAATTGATCAGTTGCCCCTACTCTCGGAAATAGCTAATATTAACTCCAGCCTAGGATATGGCATTATAACTCATTACAGTAAACTGGGGCGGAAGGATTCGAACCTCCGAATGGCGGGACCAAAACCCGCTGCCTTACCGCTTGGCGACGCCCCAATAATCTCTCAGCTTTATTATCATATCAACACTCACCCCGGTTTTGTCAAGTGTTTTGGGAAATTTTTTTTCAGCCCCCTATCTTCCCGGACATGGAAAGCAGTCAGAGGCTGGTAGATCTAATGAGGGTGCTTGAGTTCCGGGGGGGGTTGAATAGGAATCTGAATGGCAAATGTGCAGCCATCTCCCGGCTTGGAGATACATTTGAGGCTTCCTCCGTGCTTTTCAACAATAATCCGGTAACTAATTGATAGTCCCAGTCCGGTCCCCTTCCCAACGGGTTTAGTGGTAAAAAATGGATCAAACAATCGATTTTTTAAATCCTCTGGAATACCTTGACCATTATCATGAATCTGAATCAACACCTGTTGACTTTTGGATACGGGAGGTTTGATCATCCCTTCAGAGGTGGTTTTGATGACATCAGAAGCGGGAAGTGGAAATAAGTTAGACCCAGAGCTAATTGATACGACTTCGGTGGTAATGGTGATCATACGGGGGTCTGGTTGATTATCTAAAGCATCGATCGCATTACTGAGAATATTCATAAACACCTGGTTAAGCTGTCCCGCATAACATTCCACCCTAGGAAGTTGACCATATTTTTTAACCAGTTCAATACCAGAACTACTACCTTTTGCTTTCAGGCGGTTTTGCAGAATCAATAAGGTGCTATCAATACCCTCGTGAATATCCACGGGTTTCATTTCCGCCTCGTCTAAACGGGAGAAGTTCCGTAGAGAGACGACAATTTGACGAATGCGATCGGCTCCCATTTCCATGGAAGACAGGATTTTCGGTAAATCCTCCACCAAAAAGTCTAGGTCAATATCTTCTATGCGTTCTTGGATCACTTCCAGGGGTTCTGGATATTGTTCTTGATACAGTTCCACCAATTCCAGCAGATCCTTAGTATAATCGCGGGCATAGGTGAGGTTCCCATAGATAAAATTAACCGGGTTATTAATTTCGTGGGCTACCCCCGCCACCATTTGTCCTAAACTAGACATTTTTTCACTTTGAATCAATTGTGACTCTTTTTGTTGCAAGTCCTGGAGAGCCTCGCTTAGGTGGAAGGCTTGAGTTTGGGCGGCTAAGGCGGCGGCTCTAGTTTGGGCGTAAAGTTCGGCTTGGTCAATGGCGATCGCTAATTGATCTACTACGGCTCGTAATAGTTCCACATCACTATCTATCCAATCGCGAGGACTATTATATTGATTACAGACGACAGCCCCCCGCTGTCCCGATCGCGTCTCCAGGGGTAGTAAAATTTCCGAAGCAATTCCCGCATCTTCCAGTAATCCCCTGGTAGTTGCATCTAAAACGGTTGTATCTTGTAGATTATTAACCTGTACTGTTTCCCGGTTACAGATTTTATGAGCCAACCAGCCAATTTTATCGGAGGGGTAATCTTCTAAAACTGTTGATAAAGAAGGCGATCGCGATTCGTGAGTAATGGCAAAATTATGTCTGTTCGGTTGGGTGGGTAAGTACCACAAAAAATGGCATTGGTCGATTTGTAGAACACTGCGGATCTCCTGAACTGCTGTTCCCAAAATTGTGTCAATATCTAGGGAATTGCGGATTTGACTAGCCAAGCGAAATAGTAAGGCTTCCCTACGGCTTTGCAATTCTTCGCGGGCTTTTACCCGGTCAATTCCTACAGCGATCGCATTAGCAATCCAACCTAGCACATCCTGAACTTGCGGAGATAATGGATTAGAACTACAAATAGCCATCATCCCCATTAACCGCCCTTCTACCACCAGTGGAACTTCTAAGGTTTGGTGGGAAAGCTGCGCCATCTGTTGAGACATTTGCGATAGTTCATGGTTCCATAGCTGAGGTGTGGGTGCTTTCAGGGTAACAATTCCCGCCCCAGCTTGTCGTTCGAGTTGATTAGTTTGACTGTTTATGGTCCATATCGATACCCCCGCGACTTTTAAATACTGATCCATTGCTTTCGCGCAACGATTCAAAATAGTTGGTATTGTCCCACCTTGTCCTAGGGCTTTCCCAACTTCCGCCTCTAATAAAGAAAGGTGCGATCGCTCCCGCAGGATTTCTTCTGCTTGTTTGCGTTCGGTAATGTCACGAGATATAGATACGATCTCTTGGATATCATTATTCTCTTGATTGCGGATAGCATGAGAAGTAGTTTCAAACCATATAAAACTACCATCGGAACGCCGAACTCGATAACTTACCGTATCCACATCAGAGTTACTCAATAAGGTCTGGTGAGATTTCTGGATGCGCTCTCTATCATCAGGGTGGAAAAAATTATAAGCGGAAATTCCTATTAATTCTTCCGGTTCATAACCTAGTAAATCTCGACAGGCTGGAGACGCATAAATATAAATACCCTCAGCATCATGTCGGGAGATTAAGTCTGTAGCATGATCGGCTAACAGACGGTAGCGGGCTTCACTTTCTCGCAGAGCATCTTCGGACTGCTTCCGTTCGGTAATATCAGTTTGAATACCAATAAAATGGGTGAGTTTTCCTCGGTGGTCTCGCACCGGAGAAATAGCTAGTTCATTCCAGAAGCAGCTACCATTTTTCCGATAATTTTTTAATGTCACTTTACATCCTTGTTTGCGTTTGATGGATTGTCTAATCATAGCGATCGCATCTTCATGGGTTTCTGGTCCTTGTAGAAACCGACAGTTTTGACCAATCACCTCTTCTTTAGTATACCCAGTTAGCTTTTCAAAAGCTGCATTACAGTAAATAATTGGCAGATCATTTTTGGTGTTTTCCGAAATTACAATCCCATTAGGACTAGCTTCGATCGCCCGTTGCAATAAATGCAACATTTCTTCGGACTGTTTGCGGTTAGTAATATCAATTCCACAGCCTAATATATATCTGAGAGAGCCATCTGGATTCCTAATGGCACTATTTGACCAAGCGACTAAATGGGAATCTCCATTAGCTCCTTCCCAGAGGTTCTCACACTGTCTTGGAAAATGACCCATCCTTATACTATTCGATTGGACCTGATGAGATGATGGGGGCGGATCGTCAAACTCAATGGCTGCTAAACCCCAATTCAATGATTCCCAGTCTTGATCAAAAATTGATAATCCTAAATCCTCAATCAATAAGCCCTCAACATCTCCCGCTTTATATCCCGTTAATTGTTCACAACTTTTATTAAAACGGACAATCTGACCCTCCGGATCAATCACCACTACTAGGGCGCTAATAGTATCTAAAACCGCATTGACAAAATCCCGTTCTTGTCGGACAATATCCCATACCTTTCTCCTTTCTTGGATAATAGTTTCCAGATGACTTAGTTTCCCGTGTAGGTCCATTAATTGTCTGTGTAAATTAACTTGGTTAGCTACTTGACGACTGAGGGATTCTAGGGCTATAATCTGCCCTGATGAAGGTTGCCAGCACTCATAAGTCATCACTGATAGCATCCCCAATTGATAGCCATCTCGGGTAGTAATTGGAACACCCAGATAGGATTTGATGGGTTGCTCATTGTTAGCGATCGCATGATTAGCCAGCTTGGGGTGAGTGCTGATATCTTGAATAATAATCGGTTGGGAGGTAGGACTGTCGGGCTCGGTGCTGAGATTCCCACCACGATGATAGGCGATCGCATATCCGCAAAAATCCAAATAAACACTCAGATCATCAGATAAGCCTATTTGAGCCTTCAGCCACTGATGAGTTTGGTCGATAAAGCTGATGAAAGCGATCGGTGCATTGGTAATGTGGATAGTCAGGCGAGTTATATCGTCAAAGGAGATGTCAGGGCTAATGCCGATCTGACGCAATACCCCACTTCCCAGGTCGAAAACTCGGCCGTTTAATCTGGACATAGTTTTACCTTAAATTTTACTGTCATATAATTATTCCCACTTCAGGGAAGAGACTGGCACAAAGCACGGATCAGTCTATAACAACGGGTCTGACTATAACAGACCTTAATTGAGAGGGGTAATACCAAACATCCGCATTGATTTTTAACTCGCAACTGGCTTTAAATGGCTTGTCCAAAGTCTTAATGCCACACCGCAATTACCTTTAATTTAATCTTAACAAAAAAACAGGCCGTTCTTATAAATTTGTAACTGGACTTAACACCATCAATGACCTAGCGCGTGAACATAACCATACTGTTATACTTACATTTAGGCTCTCACCTATATTAGCCATCATATCCTAGGATGTAGGGCTAGTATCCCTGCACAAATCTACAATAAATTGTTCAGATCAGGAACATCAACCCAAGTCCCTGTAACATTGGATTCATGGGTGAGATCCATTAGTAATTGAGAATAGACCCCCTCCCGCAAAGAAGGTACCAGGGACTCATGGCGTGAGATAGCTTCCATCCAGCGATCGACAACCCGCAAAAAGGCAGAGATGCGACCATCATCATGAGTTTTGGGAAACTGCAAATTATCGGGAATGGCAATTTCTGCCAAATCTTCCCCAGCTTTACTTCCCCACAATTTGAAACCGTGGATATAGTCTTTTTGATTATTGCTACCGAGAATTAATGTTCCATCACTACCATAGACTTCTACCCAGTGTCCCCGTCCCTGGAAGGTGCAAGAACTCAAACATACCTGACAGGGGGTTCCGTCGGCTAACTCCAAGATTAAATTACAGGTATCATCGGCATCTACAGGCTTCAGTTTGCCGGACTCAGCCGGATCAGGACGTTGGGCTATAGTTGTGCTTAACTGTCCGCACAGGCGGCTTATCGGACCAAATAGCCAGTGTATATAGTCGAAGCTGTGGGAACCGATCGCGCCTAAAGCACCGCCGCCCTTTTGTTTCTCAGCATACCAGTTCCAGGGTCGATTAGCATCCGCGCGACTGGACACTAACCAATCAATCTTGACTAGCCTCGGTTGTCCGACATATCCCTGGCGTAGTAGTTTTTCTAATTGCAGCCATTGCGGGACAAAGCGAAATTCAAAATCCATGGTGGTGACACAGTTTTTGTCGTTAGCCAGTTGATACAGATATTTGGCCTCTTCAACATTAAGAGTGGTGGGTTTTTCTAATAACAGATGTTTTCCAGCGTGGAGAACTTCTTTGGCCATCTGAAAGTGGAGAAATGGGGGGGTAGCAACCGTAACAGCGCTGACTTCTGGTATAGTGACCATTTGACTCACCCGATCGCTGGCGTGGGGAATATTATGTTCAGATGCGATCGCCTTGGCTTTGTCTAGATCTCGATGGTAAACTGCTATAATCTCCGTGCGGGGGTGTTCCTTGAGAGCCGGGATGTGGACTTTTTGACCAAATCCCGTCCCGACTACGGCAATACCAATTTTATTTGCGGTCATAACTTACTCGTTCCGATCATCTATCCTAAGTGGGATCCTAGCACTGTTTAGTTAACTATTGTTAGCCGCTGGACTGCTAATGATGGTCAACTATTGCCAACAGGCGATCGCACCACAGACTTGATCAACCTCCTTGCTACTAGCCCAAAAGCTGACCTAAGTTCACCAAGATTTAATTTTAACCATCGTCAAAAATCTCGAAGTGTGTTATAATAGGAGTAGCGGCGGAAAATAGTTTTTTCCCCGTGCATTAGATACATTAATTTTTCTCACTCCAATCAACAATGGGTCTTGTATTTAAGCAAGGCTATGCTTGTCCTGTTCCTGGTAATATGAATTTGCTTTATAGGATGAGGTGCGATCGCGCCACTTTGGCTTTATTATTGTTTTTAGGTGGGCTGCTGTTCTGGTTATCGCCATCTGCGGCGTGGGCGGGTTCATTAAGCGATCGTCAGCACCCCCGGCTGAAGCACGGGGGCTTCGTGCCCCCCTTTCAGGTAGCTGT
>NZ_JARPLU010000186.1:0-8219 GCF_032349615.1 Limnospira sp. PMC 1279.21
TAAGGACAATCCATCTTGATTTATTTGAGAATATCATTTTCTATTATGCAACACCGCAAAAACGATATGAGATCCCGTCAAGCCCAGGAAGATGATACCAGGGAACACAACGGGGAATTATCCCCTATGCCCGCCGGGTTGCCAGTCCCGCCCAAAAAGCAAAGGGCGCGAGGCAAATTACAAAGCTATAAGTTGGTTGCGAGTTGTCTAATTGGGTTAATTTTGGGGAGTTTAACCTGGTGGCGGTTAAATTCAAGACCTGGGAAGATTAGCGGTTAGGAGAATCGTCAATCAGAGTACAGCTTGTTCACCAGTCGCTTAATACATTGCCCTCACCCTAAATCTGGATCCCAGAGAGGGAGAGGGACTTTGAGAGGACAAAAATATCTCTTAATGTGACTGATAGTCCGTAGACTTATCGTCCACCATGGGTAATTATGACTCTATGGAAAAATCAAAAGCAAAAACCTTAAAAGCTTTGGGATTTCTGATTAGACAGCATAGAATGGCTGTGGGTATTTCTCAAGAAGAACTAGGGCTACGCTGTGACCTAGACCGCACGTATATATCTGGTCTAGAGCGTGGTGTCAGAAATCCTTCTCTTACGGCGATTGTGGCTCTTGCTGAGGGCTTAGGAATAACCGTATCTCAACTTCTGGACAACTTAGAAATAGAAATAACTAGGACTGAATGAATCGCAATTTAGTGGCTAATTTTAAATCCCAATTAAAACCAGGTTCTTCTCAGTTAAAGGTGTTCAGTTTGCTGTCAGATCAGAAGTGGCACTGTCGCACTTGTGAAGGTAAGCAAGTAGCATCGGAGCAATACGCTGGAGGTGGTGGAATTCAAGGACTAGAGCGCGGAACTAAAAGTCGTCCGGGGCTACATCTTGAGACCAAACGGGATTTCTGTAACATCTGTAATAAAAAAACCAGATGGGATAGATGGACTGGGCAAATAAAACCGTCAAATGCTCCGGCTATTATTCCCCCCAAATTAGCAGACAGAATTTTGAAACTTTATGATTATAAAGACGTTATTGAAAATCGAAAAAGACCAACCCATGAGTTAGTGATTGATCACCGTTTTCCTATGCAGCGTTGGGGTAAAGCCGAACCTAGTCATGACATAAACATGAACGAAAACGAAATCAAAAGAAAATTTCAACTTCTCAAAAAAGATAGTGCTGGCAACCACAATTTACTGAAATCGAGAAGTTGTGAAAGATGTATGAAAACTGGTAAAAGAGGGCAGCCCATGGGTATCCGCTTCTGGTATTCTGGGGGTGAGAACTGGCCTGATAATATTCCTCCATTGGGAGCGGAAGCAGAAGGTGGTTGTATAGGTTGCGGTTGGTATGATTTTGAGTCATGGCGTAATGCTCTTAATGCAACATTAGCTGAACATAAGTAAGCTGTTTTTCGGAGACAACTATATTTTCAGCCTCATTTTCAGCCTCTGTGACAATCCTATTTAAGTAAGGAATGAGTCCATAGCCAATACACTCTGCTAGACGTGGAGGAACAGCATTTCCAATTTGCCACATGGCTTTTTTCATGGTTCCTTCAAAGATAAAAGAATCAGGAAAGGTCTGTAATCTAGCCATTTCTCGCGCTGAAATCACCCGATTTAGATGGGGATGAATATGAGTCCCCCCGTGATTCTCTTTGATGGTCATACTAGGTTTTCCGGGATACTGTCGCTTAAAAGCATCAACATAGGTTTGATACAAAGAACCTCCTGGAGGTACTTTTGATATCCGCTCCATATATTCGGGAGAATGACGAGTCCATTCATGATTAATACTGGGAATGGGTTGGTAAGCTGGTAGATCGGAAATTGCTGATTCAATTGTCTGATACTCCTCTGGAACTAATTGAGGATTTGGATAAGGATTTTCCATTCCGAAACGATTAGCTATAAAAATAGCTCTCGGTCTGATTTGGGGAACACCATAGGCGGCAGATTCAAGAATTGCCACGGAAATATTTGTGTAACCAATGGCTTGAAAAGCAGAAAAAATAGCTTGTTTAATTTTGCCTTTTTTGAGGGTTAAAATTCCCGGCACATTTTCCATAACGACATACCAAGGACGCACTTCAGCAACAATGCGAATAAATTGTTGGAATAAATGATTGCGAGGGTCATTGGGATCGCGCTTCCCAGCGACAGAAAAACCTTGACACGGTGGCCCGCCTACGACCAGATGAACTGAAGGAGAACCAATTTTAGATAGCCACTGGTGAGGATTAAAATCATTAACATCCCCACAAAAATGATGACAATTGGGAAAGTTTCTCTGATGAGTGGCGGAGGCAATTGGGTTAATTTCTACACTAGCTACTGGATTAAAACCAGCTTGCCAAAAACCCTGCGTGATTCCCCCTGCACCAGAAAATAGATCGATAAAGTTATAGGTTTGCAGTGGTTGGGATACGGGATTAATATCAACTTGAACTTGATAAGGATCGCGTTTGGTTGTGGCTAATTCACGCTGAATTCTTTGATAACGCCCTAATTTAGCTTTTTTCTGTTTCCTGGTGCTGTTATCTTTTGGATCATCTGGAAACAAGGATAATTGTAGGTCCATGACTTGAAAAATAAAGGCTCTATAATCATGATTGTGATAGATAGTCTACATAATGTCAAGACTGAGATCAAGTCGAACCTTTTGTTAACAAGAATAACGCGCCCAATGTAGGGGCATTAAAAAAGAAGGGCGGGTGCAGGTAGTTGGCTGGTTTTCCCGATGGCGGATCTAGCACCCGCCCCTACTAGCACCGACCCTTTCCCCACGGCGGTTTTTGGTGAGGTAGTGCGATCGCATTTCACCGAATTTCACCGAATTTCGACCTCGAATAACGCGCCCAATGTAATGTAGGGGCGGGTGCAGCAGTCAGCCATGGAACACACCAGCCAATGATATACACCCGCCCTTTCCCCGCCGCCGTTTTGAACAGGTGGTGCGATCGCATTCCCGACGGTTTTGGGAAAAAATCCGCCAACCGTCTAAACCCGCCCATTAGCCCTAGGGCGAGACTATTTTAAATGTAATAGTCTTGAAGGGCTTTAACATCTAGGGGGCGTTGCTGGAGCGATCGCAAAGCGGATATGGTGGCTTTAGCGCCAGCGATAGTGGTAATAATCGGGACCTTGTAAGCCAAAGCCGATCGCCGAATCATAATCCCATCAGCGCGTGCTTCCGACCCCGAAGGCGTGATAATCGCCAATTGTACCGCGTGATTTTTAATAGCATCCAATACATTAGGGCGACCCTCATGGAGTTTCAACTCTAGGTCAACCTTAACCCCATGTTCCCATAACACCTTGCGAGTGTTGATGGTAGCAGTCACCTTAAAGCCGAGATCCAGGAAATCTTGAACCACAGGAACGATCGCTTCTTTATCGCGGTCATTGACAGAGACAAACACCGTCCCCGACATGGGTATCACCTGACCCGCCGCCAATTCGGCTTTAGCAAAGGCGCGTCCGAATTCGGTATCAATTCCCATAACTTCTCCGGTCGATCGCATTTCGGGACCGAGGAGGACATCCGTACCTGGGAACTTAGCAAAAGGTAAAACCGCCTCTTTCACCGAGACATAATCGGGAATTTTCTCCTGAGTATATCCCAACTCTGCCAAAGTCTTGCCAGACATGACGCGGGAAGCCATTTTCGCCAAAGGAATACCGATCGCCTTAGACACAAAGGGAACAGTCCGGGAAGCGCGGGGGTTAGCCTCCAGAATATAAACCTGTTCACCTTGTACCGCAAACTGAATGTTCATCAGACCCACCACATTCAAAGCCTTGGCTAATTGAATAGTCTGGCGGCGTATGGTAGCGAGGACGGTTTCTGATAGACTTTGGGTAGGAATGGAACAAGCGGAGTCCCCGGAGTGAATCCCCGCCTGTTCGATATGTTCCATAATCCCACCGATGACGACATTTCCGGTATGGTCAGCGATCGCATCAACATCGACCTCAACGGCATTTTCCAGGAACTTATCAACCAAAATCGGGTGATCCGGTTCCACCAGCACCGCAAAGGTCATATATCGTTCCAATTCCTCATCAGAATAGACGATTTCCATGGCGCGACCCCCCAACACATAGGAAGGACGCACGACGACCGGATAACCGATACGACCCGCCACCGCGAGAGCCTCTTCATAGCTGCGAGCCATTCCATTCGCCGCCTGTTGAATATTCAACTCCCGGAGAATTTTCTCGAAGCGTTCCCGGTCCTCAGCGGTATCAATAGAGTCAGGGCTAGTCCCCCAAATTTTAGTTTTTAGGGTGGATTCTGACAAGGCTTTTTCCAGGGGGACGGCTAGTTTTAAGGGAGTCTGACCGCCAAACTGAATGACAATACCTAGTGGTTCTTCCGCCTCGATGATATTAAAAACATCCTCCTTGGTCAAGGGTTCAAAATAGAGGCGATCGCTGGTGTCGTAGTCGGTGGAAACCGTCTCCGGGTTGGAGTTAACCATAATGGTGATATAGCCATCATCGCGCAAAGAATAGGAGGCGTGACAGCAACAATAGTCAAACTCAATCCCCTGACCAATGCGGTTAGGTCCGCCGCCGAGAATCATGACTTTGGGGCGGTCGGAGGGGATCATTTCGTCCTCTTCCCAATAGGTAGAGTAATAGTAAGGGGTGGTAGACTCAAATTCGGCGGCGCAGGTATCCACCATTTTATAGGCAGGTTTGACCCCTAAACCCTTACGATATTTACGGACTTCATCTTCGGTGGTTTGACTTGCAAAAGCAATTTGGCGATCGCTAAAACCTTGTCGCTTAATCGCCAGCATATCCTCATGATTAATTTGGTTGAAGGGAGTGCGTTTTAAAAATTTCTCCGTCTCCAACAATTGCTGCAACTTATCCAAAAACCAAGGGTCAATCCCGGTTAACTCATAAATCTCCTCTACCGACATTCCCAATAACATGGCATAGCGGAGCGTTAGCATTCGGTCGGGGTTAGGAGTCCTTAAACCAGAACGGATAGTATCCAAACTGGGGACTTTTTCATTAGTATTAAGTCCCCAACCCGCCAAACCTGTTTCGAGCGATCGCATAGCCTTTTGGAAGGACTCGCAGAAAGTGCCACCAATAGCCATCGCCTCACCCACCGATTTCATTTGGGTAGTCAATACTGGTTCAGCACCTGGGAACTTCTCAAAAGTAAACCGGGGAATCTTGGTGACCACATAATCAATAGTTGGTTCAAAAGAAGCCGGAGTTTTTTTGGTGATATCATTGCTAATTTCATCGAGGGTATAACCCACAGACAATTTGGCTGCAAACTTCGCAATAGGGAACCCAGTCGCCTTGGAAGCCAAAGCCGAAGACCGACTGACGCGGGGGTTCATTTCAATGACAATCACATCTCCATTAACCGGGTTCACGGAAAACTGGATATTAGAACCTCCCGTTTCTACCCCAATTTCCCGGATAATTTTAATCGCCGCATCCCGCAATCGTTGATATTCCTTATCGGTGAGGGTTTGCGCCGGAGCGACGGTAATGGAATCGCCAGTATGAACCCCCATAGGGTCGAGGTTTTCAATGGAACAGATAATCACCACATTATCCGCCAAATCCCGCATTACCTCTAACTCGTATTCTTTCCAGCCAATTAAAGACTGTTCCACCAAAATCTGGGACATGGGGGAAGCATCCAACCCAGCGATCGCCAATTCCTCGTATTCTTCCTGATTATAAGCAATACCGCCCCCTGTACCCCCCATAGTGAAGGCGGGACGAATAATCAGCGGATAACTACCAATTTGCTCCGCAATAGCCCTGGCTTCATTGAGGTTATTCGCAATACCTGATGGACAGCAGCCGACCCCAATTTTCTCCATCGCCTGTTTGAACAGGAGACGATCTTCGGCTTTTTCAATCGCATCTAATTTAGCGCCAATCAGTTCAACACCATATTTGTCTAAAACCCCATTTTTCGACAAAGCCACCGCAATATTTAAGGCGGTCTGACCCCCCATGGTTGGTAATAAAGCGTCGGGACGTTCCGCCTCGATGACTTTTTCCACAATTTCTGGGGTTAAGGGTTCAATGTATGTCCGCCGGGCTGTTTCCGGGTCGGTCATGATTGTGGCTGGGTTAGAGTTGACCAGAACTACATCATATCCTTCTTCTCGTAGGGCTTTACAGGCTTGAGTCCCTGAATAGTCAAACTCACAGGCTTGTCCGATGACAATTGGACCCGAACCCAGCAGCAGAATTTTTTTTAGGTCGTCGCGTCGCGGCATATCTCTTAACTATCCGTTATTCGGTTATCTGTGAAGTACCCTACCACCACCTGGGTCAGAACAGGCTGACGCATTGGGTGTAGGCTTCCTGCTTCTCCGACAATTCCCCAGGCTATTAGTTTATAGCTGGGGTCTCCCATCGTCTCCACAGGCCTAAACGCCACTTCCTGGCGCTTAAAAATCATAACTTAGACTTAAATTTAACTGAACATCATCAGCCTAATTTTAGATCCGATGCCCAATTATGGGCGATCGCTCACTGTAATCAATGCCAGGGTACAATCTCAACTCCCGCCTAAATGTTCAGACTGAACTTGACAAGTGCGATCGTACTACTACCCTAGAACCGGAAAATCAACTAACAACCAGTAATAATGATTGTAGACATGACGAGAAAACTCCCATGATTATCAGTGTATACATATCTAAATTAATCCTCTTTTTAACAATCCAATAACAGTATATGAAAAAATGTGTCTAATTCCACCACCTAGCCATTAACAATAGCCGAAATTACCCAATTTCGAGGTTCTACCAATCAGCCATGAGTTGTGATCACAATTTCCTGAATCATCTATAATCAGTAAAGACAAGGCTGATATCAGGGAACTGATTAAATACTGATGGTGGTGAACTTATTTCATCTTCTGGCTGATATTGGTGTATCGTTACTAATGGATTGACCGATCGCCCTGATTAGTGAGAAAATGGTACAACAATCCCTTATTATCCCAAACATCCTTATGCCTAAACCTAGTTCATACGCGGTTCATCTTTTGATTCAGGGGGGACACCGGGAAGAAGTCCGGTTCAGGACGATCCAGGATTTTCAGACCTGGTACACTAAGGTTCTGATTCCTAAGCACACTGATACCGATTTTCTCAATGTCCCGATTAAAACCATTGAAGGTGAGTATCTGGTAGTTCGTCCCTCTAGTATTATGGGGATTCGCGTCGAACCCATTTATACTAGCAGCATAGAACGCGACGAAGTAGAATGAAACCAAAATCCGCTCAGGTCATTGGTATTGATTTAGGGGGGACGGCGATTAAACTGGGACTGTTTGAGGCGGACGGTTCCTGTAACCAATCCCTGACGGTGGCAACTCCACAACCCGCTACCCCGGAAGCTGTGTTGGCAGCAATACTAAACGCTATATCACAAATAACAGCCCCTGTCGAGTCTTGGGCGGCGATCGGGGTGGGTTTACCGGGACCAGTAGATGGGACGGGGCGTATCTCCCAGGTAGCCATTAACCTAGAGAATTGGCGGGATGTTCCCTTAGCAGACTGGCTGGAAGAAAAAACCCAAAAGCCAGTAATCATGGCTAATGATGCTAATTGTGCGGGGTTGGGGGAAGCCTGGTTAGGGGCGGGACGAAATTTTGATAATCTGATTATGTTAACTCTGGGGACAGGAGTTGGCGGGGCGATTATCCTCAATCGTCAGTTATTTGTGGGTCATCGCGGCGCGGCGGGGGAGTTGGGATTAATTACTTTGAACCCCGATGGACCCCCTTGTAATAGCGGAAATCAGGGTTCTCTGGAACAATATGTCTCTGTACAAGCTATCCGCCGAGAAACGGGTGATCACCCTTCTGACCTAGCCAAAAAGGCGATCGCAGGTGATTCCCAAGCCTTAGCCTATTGGGAAGAATATGGGCGACGGTTAGGGGCGGGTTTAGCTAGTTTAATTTATGTTTTGACTCCAGAAGCGGTCATTTTAGGCGGTGGTATTAGTGCGGCAGCGAATCTATTTTTACCAACCCTCTGGGAGGAAATTCAACGCCGAGTTTTACCCACTTCTCGGGAAGGGCTACAAATTTTGACCGCCGAATTAGGAAATCAGGCGGGTACTATAGGGGCGGCGCGACTTGCTTTTCAGATAATTAATAATTAATAATTAATAATTAATAATTAACATGATTTCCTGAAGTCAAG
>NZ_JARPLU010000187.1:0-8205 GCF_032349615.1 Limnospira sp. PMC 1279.21
AAACGTTGCATTGTCCAATACTAGAGTCTGACCTGGCTTCAATGTTGGAATTATATATTTTCAATAACCTCGTGATTGTTAAGGATAAAGAATCAGTTAAAATTTAGTTTCTTACTTGATGATTAGTTCTCTGGGTAATTTCTTGAAAGAAAGCCGCTCATTTTCGACATCAACATAGATGGTATTTCCATCATTAAACTCTCCCCGAAGAATGCCTTTGGCAATTTGTGTTTCTAGTTCCTGTTGAATAGCTCGTTTGAGGGGACGGGCTCCATAAACGGGGTCAAAACCGACATCAGCTAGGTAGTCCAGGGCGCTCTCAGACAATTTTAAGGACATTTTATGCTGCTCTAGGCGCTGAGAAAGATTGCCTAATTGTAGGAGGACAATTTCGCGCAATTGGTGGGGTTTGAGAGAGTGGAAAATAATAATTTCATCAATGCGATTAAGAAACTCTGGACGAAAAGCCGATCGCATAGAATCCATAACCCGGTGACGCATTTCCTCATAGCGAGAATCATCGCCAGCAATATCCAAAATATACTGCGACCCAATGTTACTGGTCATAATAATGATAGTATTTTTGAAATCGACAGTACGACCTTGAGCATCAGTCACTCGACCATCATCAAGAATCTGAAGCATGACATTAAAGACATCAGGATGAGCCTTTTCTATCTCATCAAACAGAATGACAGCATAGGGACGGCGGCGGATCGCCTCAGTGAGTTGTCCTCCCTCATCATAACCTACATATCCGGGAGGAGCGCCCAAAAGGCGGGAAACGGAGTGTTTCTCCATGTATTCAGACATATCAACACGCACGATCGCCTCTTCGGTGTCAAATAGGTAGGAGGCTAAAGCCTTAGCTAGTTCGGTTTTACCGACTCCGGTTGGTCCGAGGAAGATAAAACTAGCCACAGGTCGGTTAGGGTCGGACAGACCAGCGCGCGATCGCTGAATAGAGTCAGCGACGGCTGTTACAGCTTCATCCTGTCCCACTACCCGTTGATGTAACTCATCTTCTAAATGCAGTAATTTCTCCTTCTCAGATTCGACTAATTTACTAATAGGAATCCCCGTCCACTTAGAGATAATTTCAGCAATATCAGACTCGGTTACTTCTTCCCGGAGGAGAGTTTTCCCTCCGGTTTGAGTATCTTGTAATTGTGACTCAGCTTGATGGAGTTGTTTTTTGAGAGCTTCCAGGGTCCCATATTTCAACTCAGCAGCGCGGTTGAGATCGTAATTACGTTCGGCTTGTTGAATTTCAATGTTAACCCGATCAATCTCTTCTTTGAGGGACTGAATATGGGTAATTGTATTTTTTTCCGACTCCCACTGAGCGCTGAGGGTGCGTTGTTCTTCCTTCAGGTTGGCTAAGTCTTTTTCCAGTCGTTCTAACCTTTCTTGGGAGGCGGTATCACTTTCTTTTTGCAAAGACAGTTTTTCCATTTCTAATTGGAGGATTTTCCGGTCGATTTCGTCTAGTTCCTCCGGCTTAGAAGTGATTTCCATTTTCAACTTAGCAGCGGCTTCGTCTACCAAGTCGATCGCCTTATCAGGAAGGAAGCGATCGCTAATATAGCGAGTAGACAGAGTAGCCGCCGCCACCAAAGAACTATCAGAAATCTTCACCCCATGATGAACCTCATAGCGTTCTTTCAAGCCTCGTAAAATCGAGATAGTATCAACCACATTAGGCTGATCAACGTAAACCTGCTGAAAACGTCGCTCTAAGGCTGCATCTTTCTCAATATACTTACGATATTCATCTAAGGTTGTGGCACCAATACAGCGCAACTCACCCCTAGCTAACATAGGTTTCAGGAGGTTTCCCGCATCCATCGCACCTTGGGTAGCTCCCGCACCAACAACGGTGTGAATCTCATCAATAAATAGGATGATTTTACCTTCCGAGTCCGTCACTTCTTTCAGGACTGCTTTTAAGCGTTCTTCAAATTCTCCCCGAAACTTAGCCCCCGCAATAAGTGACCCCATATCCAGTGCTATTAGTTTTCTTTCTTGGAGAGATTGAGGCACATCTCCGGCGATAATACGTTGAGCCAATCCTTCTGCGATCGCAGTTTTTCCAACTCCTGGTTCCCCAATTAAAACCGGATTATTTTTAGTGCGCCGACTCAAAATTTGAATAGTGCGACGGATTTCTTCATCCCGACCAATTACCGGGTCTAATTTCCCCATACGCGCCGCTTCAGTTAAATCGCGTCCATATTTCTCCAAGGCTTCATATTTGCCTTCCGGGTTCTGATCTGTCACAGTTTGATTTCCTCGAATTTGGGTAATAATTTGTTGAAGTTTCGCTTCATCTAGTCGAAATTCTTGATAGAGAGTTTTACCAAATCTAGCATCTTTAGTGTAAGCCAATAACAGATGCTCAACCGATATATATTCGTCTCCATATTGTTGGCGGTAGGCTTCAGCGTTGTCTAACAGCGTATCTAAAGTGCGACCTAAATATACGTTGGTGCTGTTTCCTTTAATTTTCGGTTGACGATTAATAAAGTTTTCCGTACTTTCCCGGACCTTAGCTACTGATATTCCCGCTTTGTTAAATAAACTATTAGCCAGTCCATCTTGCTCTAGCAAGGCTTTCATCAAATGCTCAGTTTCGATTTGTTGTTGTTGAGCCTGTTTGACTATATCGGGAGTTTGTGCTAAGGCTTGCCATGCTTTTTCTGTAAATTTACTCGGATCTGTGGGTTGCATAATTTATAACCTCCTATACTGATTTTATCTAATAATTGACTGCTATTAACCATGGGGGACCTTTGGCGGAAGATTTTGATAAGAATGCCATCATTTTCTCAAGGTTTGAGTCTGTCCGACTATTTATAGACTTTAGCTTAATTGACTAGGGGCATTAGTTCTCTATTCCTAACCTTCGGGGTACGGATCACCGAAGTGATCAGCAGAGCTATGGTGGCTACAAATACTGACCAGAGACGTGGACTGGCAGCCAAACGACAAAGGTCGAGCCTACTCCTTCACGGCTTTTGACATAAATGCCGCCGCCTAAAATCTCACACAGTCGTTGGCTGATAGCGAGTCCTAAACCAGTGCCACCAAATCGTTTAGTTGTGGAAGCGTCAGCTTGGATAAAGGCTTTAAAAATGTGTTTAACCTGTTCTTTATTCATACCAATTCCTGTGTCTTTGACCTGAAAAACTAAATACTGAGTTTTAGCACTGGCAAATTTTTCGGCATTCAAGGTGTCTTTTTTCCACTCATTGGGAATTTTGGTTACTCGCTGCACTTGCAGGGTAATGGTTCCTTTATTGGTAAATTTGGAAGCATTACTTAATAGGTTTAATAGCACTTGTCTGACTTTGGGTAAGTCGGCATACATGGTGCCGAGGTCTTTGGCGGTTTTGACTTTCAGAGCGTTATGATTTTTTTCGGTTAAGGGGGTGGCGGTGGCTACGACATCATCAATTAATTGTTGTACGGCAAAATCTTCGAGATACAGGGTGACATGACCTGCTTCGATTTTGGAGATATCCAAAATATCACTAATCATGTCTAAGAGGTGTTTCCCGGCGGTTTGAATCCTCTCTAAATCGGGTAAAAAATCATCGTAGCCTAAATCTTTTGATTCTTCGTGCAGCATTTCGCTATAGCCAATAATGGCGTTTAAGGGGGTGCGAAGTTCATGGCTCATGTTGGCTAAAAATACGCTTTTTGATCGGTTGGCTGCTTCGGCGGCAATTTTGGCTTTTTGGAGTTCTTCGGTGTATTGTGCCACTCGTTTAATTAGTTGGTTAAGGGTGGTTGTGAGTTTGCCGATTTCTGTATGCTGGTCTTCCATTAGGGGAATTCTTAGGGCAAAATCGGAATCTTCTCCTACTTGATCAGCAATGTCAATCATTTTTTCAATCGGATCGGCGATCGCTTTACCTGTATATTTGGCTAGTAACCAACCTAAAACTATAGCGGTTAATAAACTTATTAATATAATGTTACGAGCGATACTTTGTCCGGTTTGTAATTCAACTAAGGCTAAGTCGGCGCGATCGCGGAAATTAACCGCTAACCGCAATGCTTCCCCAGACAAATCATAGAGGTTAGTGGCGGCGGGGCTGTTGTTGAAGTTGTTTAATGATTGTTGGATTATTTGTAGATTTTCTGGGCTATTATTACCAGTTTCTGTAGCTGGAAATATGCGGTTTATTTCCTCTGTATATACAGCGATCGCACTGCTATAATCCTGCAAAATTTCTTGTAATCTTTGATAGTCTGGCTGGATTTTAGGGTCCGTGGTGCTAGGCACTTCCTGCCAATTGTTCAGAGCCAGTTGTAATTGAAAAATTTCTGACCTAATTTGGGAAATTATGATTAATATTTTGTCGGGGTTGTTGATATTATTAACCAGCTTTTTTTGCTGGTCTTTTAGGTCAAAAATATTCGTATCTAAGTTAATTAAAAAATGGGCTTGGTTGTGATTAATCTTAAACTGTTTATTACTGTTATTGGTGAGAACTGTGTTAACTACAAATCCGGTTAACACACCCCCGACGGCTACACCGAGAACAATCATATAGCCACTACTAATTTTTTGCCGAATTCCCAAATTATTGAAAAACGGCAGAGACAACCCCCAAGGAGTTAGGGTATTTGAAGAATTGGGTTTGGGTGAGGTTTGAGGCATCCGTTGCTTTACAATTAGCCAGGAAGGTCTACAAAATACCAGGCGTAACCCTCGGTTCTGATGGCTGTCAGAATTTTAGATTTTGGGGATGTCTGATATTATTATCGGTATCTATAATTCAGGCGGCACATTCAGGATCAAGTTGAGCAGAAGGTGAGAACCTACTGGACAAGTATTCTAGCATTTTAATAAGTCAATTTTGATCAACCTTTGATAAACTTAATGAAGTTGGGAGATGCACGCTCAACAGTGTGCATGGGTCAAGGAACTTTGATAGTCCCCAGGCTATCTGCAAATTTTGGTTTTGGCATGGTGATGGCGCTAGGGGTACACTAGAAGTAAATTTAGTGAATGACGGGTAATTGTCCATGAAACTATTTGATCAAATTGTCGGTGCATTGAATAACCCAGCACTGCAAGCCAACATTAACCAAATTAATGATCTCATAAATACGGCACAACAGCTAGGGGTTAACTTTGGTGGGTCTCCGGAAACCACCCAGGCGGTGATGTCTGTGGTGGGGGACTATGTGCGATCGGCACTCAAGGAAAAGTGCAACCAGGAAGGCAAGGAGTCAGTACAATCCTTTGTTAATCAGTATAGTGGTATCCAAGCGAATCCTGCTGTGGTACAATTGCTATTTTCTCCCCAAACGCAAAATCGACTGATTGAAGCGGTCGAACAGCGCACCGGAGTTAATGCTCAGACTATTAGAAGTTTGCTGCCCCTATTGGTTCCTGTGGTTTTGAACTTTTTGCAAACTGGGACTAATAGCCAAGATCCACAAAAAGGCGAAAATCCGGTTTTGACGAGTTTCTTAGATAGTACCGGTGATGGAGAGGCTGATATTGCGGGTGTGCTGCGACTAGCTAGTAGCTTTTTTAAGCGCTAATCTGATAATTGGTCTAATGATATGGTGATTGAATGGTTACGGTTTAAGGTTCCCCCAACACTGTGGGAAGCCTTTATTCAGAAGGATGAACAGGTTTGGACAGAAGGACTGAAGCAGTTTCCGGGTTTTATTGGTAAGGAAACTTGGGTTGACCCCAAACTCGAAGAGGTGATCCTAGTAATTCGCTGGGAAACTCGCGAACAGTGGAAGTCCATTCCCACAGAAGCCTTAGAAAAGCTAGACCTAGCCATGGGTGATCTGAAAATGCCGATTATTGAAAGCTATGAGTATCAGGTGCGTAAGTTCCTACATTAAGGATTGAGGAAGATTAGCTGAATTTGTCAATGAGGGCAAACATAAGGTTAAGGGTCAGTAAACCTACCCCAATCAGGAGTCCGATAAACGTGGCAATACTCAAAAATGGACGAATTTTGGCGAATCCCTGGTTTGGTTTTGGTTCCATAAAACGGATAACTCCTGCTAGGCAACATATCGGACAATTACGGATTAGACTGGGATTATAACATAATTGCTTGTAGCATAATCGACCTGCTCACTTTTAACCTAAATTGAAATCATGGCTATGTTTTCTCCGATTTCTCACCCAAATCAATCTGTACTTAACCATAATCACAGTGCTGCCATGCCCAAACCTAATTCGTCAGAGTCTGATCTGTTAGCCTCGTCTTTACCTCAGCGCCACTGGTTGGAGTGGGCAGAATATATTTCTTTGGCAAGTTCTGCTATTGGGTCGGTGGTGGTGGCGCTTTCGGGTCAGGCTTTCTATGGGGTTGCGCCTCTGACTGTGGCTCTCTCTCTTAATGTTGCTAACCGACATCGCCTACAACAGTCTATGGGGGAAACTCAGGCTGATGTGGTTGAGGTTCGGGAGTCGGTGGAGGTTTTGGAACAAAAGGCGGTGCGGGCAATTTTGGGGTTGCGCCAACAACTAAGGGGAGATATTGAGGCACTACAAAGCCAATTACCAGAGCCTGTAAGTGAGGATGAATTGATGAGGGTTCGTGGGTCAAAACAGGTGGCTGTGTTAACGGAGTCTGTGGCTTCGTTTCAGAGTGAAATGTCTCAGGCTTTGGATGAGATGGAACAGCAGTTTCACCAGGAAATTGCCCCTTTACAGGGTAGTGTGATTGAGTTACAAAATGCGATCGCATTATTACAAAATCAACAGGGTAAATTGACAACTCCTGTTCAGCGGCAGGCGGGTGATGTGTCTCAAATTCAGGCTGAAATAGAACGCATATCTAATGAAAACGAGACAATTATTAAACCTCATATAAAACGTTTGCTTTTGGTAGTTAAACAAATGCAAAAAACTGAGAGTAATAATTATTTACCTCGTCCACCCAAACCCAATTCTAATAATAAGAATTAGCTGGCAATATGACATTAACAATAAAGCCGAGAAAAATTCTCTTAGATACTGACCCAGGTGGGGATGATGTGTTCGCTTTGCTATGGTTGCAAAGTTTGGTTAGCCAAGGTATGGCTGAATTGGTGGCGGTGACAACTGCAGAAGGAAATGTGGAGGCTCAACGCACTTTTACCACGGCTAGTCAGGTTCTGGCTTGGACTGGAATGGATGGGGTGACGGTGGGTCGTGGGGTGATGGGGGTTAATTCTTTGGTGGGAAATGCTAGTCATATTCACGGGGATGATGGTATCGGGAATTTGTCGGATACTTTACCGCCGCCTACCCATAATTTTGAGGAGGCTTTGGGTTCGCCACAGGTGATTATTGACTGTTTAGAAAAATATCCAGGGGAAATTACTATAGCAGCGATCGCCCCTTTAACTAATTTAGCCGCCGCAGAACAAATACGCCCAGGTATTCTCAAGTTAGCGCGGGAAATTGTGATTATGGGGGGTTCTTTTCATTTGGGGGGAAATGTTACCCCCCATGGAGAGTTTAATATTATTTATAACCCGGAAGCGGCGGCTACTGTTTTCGCCAGTCGTCATGATTTGGTGATGATTTCCTTAGATGTTACCCAGCATTTAATTTTCACCCCAGAAATTAGCGATCGCATAGCCGCAGTTAATCCCCAAAGTGCGATCGCAGAATTTATAGTTGATTTAGTCAAGTTCATGGTAACAACCGCCTTAAAAAACCGCCGCACTCGTGGGATTCCCGGTTTTTTAGTGCATGATGCCGCTACTATCGCTTATATATTCTACCCGGAATTATTCAAGTTTTACCGGGCGAAAGTTGAGATAGAAACCCAAGGAATATCAACTCGCGGTCTCACCTGGTTTGACCGCACCCATAAACCCAAATTAGATGTTAATAGTTGGGTAATTTCCGAGGTAGATGATGATATGTTTTTTGCGATTTTAGTCGAAGACTTGAAACAATTAATAATTAATAATTAATAATTAATAATTGATAATTGATAATTGATAATTAATTACCGATTACCGATTGTCCATGGCCGATTATCGATGGTTGAAAGGATTAATTTTCGTCGCTGAGAATTTGAGGAACTCGGAAGAAATCCCCTAACAATTAATAATTAATAATTAATAATTAATAATTAACAATTCATAATGGACAATTTATAATTGATAACTCAGTACAGGACAAAAAAGCTGAAAGTCTTAGCCAAAAGGGAATCTAGCCGAAAT
>NZ_JARPLU010000188.1:0-8184 GCF_032349615.1 Limnospira sp. PMC 1279.21
CCTATTTCATACCCGAACGTCTCGCACCATACGCTTACACTTTTCACTACTCTACGAGATGTACTCGTAGAGAGCCCAATAGGGGTTTCAACGTTCCGTATATATGGGCATTCCATCTTTAGATTTGTCCTATCCACCGGGGTAATTTTAAAGGTCTTTGTAGGTAGTAAGTCTAAACTCCTACTTTTCCCCTTGCTCTTTTGAGCGCAGCGTGTCAACATATTTCGCTGCTTGGTAATTACGATGGTTCAGGCCAGACATTCGGTTTCCCTAATCATGGATGGTTGGCAGTGGTCGCATATAGTAGTATGTTCTACATCACGCCTTCCGTTCCCCGCTTCAATCCTAGGGTTGTGAATCCTAAAACTGGGGGTGGCTATCGCCTTTACTCTTTCCCATAATCACCCCAAGTGGGTTAAATACTCCTCCTAAGTATACTTGGACGGTACTTTGTGATTTCTTAAAATGGGATTGACCCTGAGTTCCCTGCCTTGCTTAGAGTCACGACTTCTAAGCGTCGGGACATATATACAGTTAAGGGGTAGACTTGTCGAAGGTCTAACTCCCTCTAGGAGGTTATTTCAGGCATTGCAGCCTTATTTCACTCCTAAACATCTCGCACAGACTTCTCTACCATAGCATCTACAGCATCTACAGCGATCGCAAATTGAGCATAGTATCCATCAGCCTGGCGGACTAATCTTACTCGCTTAATTTGTGTGATGTCGTAGTAGTTCAGGTCCCAGGTTCCCTTTAATTTCAGAGTCCCGATACCTTTTTTGTCAGAAAAGGTAATAGCTTTTCTGGTTTCCGAAAGTTGCCATCCGCTAGTTTTATATTCAACAGAGCGACTATGTTTTTTGAACTTAGGAAAACCTTTTTTACCCTTAACACTCAGCGAAGTCAAGGCTTTAACTTTTTTCTGACAGTTATCGTAGAACCGAGAAATAGCAAACCAAGCGCGTTCAGCCACTGATTGTCTAGCCATCGAGTTCAATTCCTTGGCAAAAGGAAACTCAGCCGCTAAGACAGCACAATATTTATTTAGGTCATATTTACCCCCCCCTTTATTATCCATCCAATAGCGCCAACATTTGTTTTGGATAAACTGAGATGTGCGAATAGCCTCGTCTATAGCTTGGTACTGAGATGGTTTAGCTTTGATGGGCGAACTCGTATACAATCATTGCTCACTCTAACAACCTTATGCTATTATAGGATACCAATGAAAAGATAGCAATAGTAGGTAGGCGAATAAATTTGCCCTAGCCGCTACATCCGCCCTATAAAGAGAGGCGGCCAAAGTGGCTATCAGGTGTTTTCAGATAACATTGAGGGGTCTCAATACGGGATGGAAAAGCGAATTGGTGAACCCGCAGGAGTGGGACAGGGTGTGCTACGCGGTCTAAATCTCCGCCCAGAAGAAGTAGAGCGAACCTTATTAATGTTCGCAGTTTATACTTTTTCATCCATCGGACTGATTTGGTTAGAACTAAGTACCGTCGGCCTATTTATTGATCAATATGGGGCAGAAAAACTGCCTTGGATTTATATTGCTAGTGCTGGGATCGGGTCTAGTTTGGGTGTAGTTTACTCTCGGTTACAGACCTTTTTACCCCTGCGCCGGGTGATTGTTCTGATTTTACTACTGATGGCAATCCCCCTGTTTCTATTTCGTTTTGGTTTGAGAATAGAAAATTTCAGGTTCTTGGGATTAAGTCTTCAGTTTGTTACCCTATTTGTCATGTGGCTGTGGGTTGAGGCTTGTTATCTTCTCAACGATCTCAATACCTCCATTACCTCTAATCAACTTTTTAACATTCGGGAGATCAAGCGCACCTATCCCATTATCAGTAGTGGTTATCTGGTGGCTGGGGTGGTTAGCGGTTTCTCCCTACCTCTATTGCTGAGATTTGTAGGATTAAACAATGTCACCCTAGTATCTGGGACTATGGTTCTCGTGGGTGCAGGTGTTTTATTTTATCTGTCCCAAAGATATGAACAGTCTTTCCCAGATTCTTCCCGGTGGACCCCCGAAGACGAACTCCCCGAATTTAGTACCCGTAGCCTCAAAGGTCCCCTACAAGGCTATGTCATTCCCTTGGTGCTATTTTTCGTCATGGCTGAAGTCGTCTATGTCATGGTCGATTTCCAGTTTTTCAGTCAATTAGAATACCGTAGTATCGGTGGCGCTAGTTGGATTGTTAGCTTCCTGGGACTATTTGAGGGGGTTTTGAGTACCTTCCAAGTAGCCACTCAGTGGTTTGCTTCCAGTCGCTTGGTCGAAAAAATAGGCGTGTTTGGTACAGCATCTATCCTTCCTGTGGGGGTAGTCGCCTTGGGCCTGTTTTCCTTGATAGGGGGGGCTACGGGTTTATTTACCATATTTATAGGGTTTTTGATTCTCAGATTTTTAGATGAACTGTTCCACTACACTCTCATCGAAACTACCGGGACGGTTCTATTTCAACCCCTACCAGAAAATATTAGGAGTGATATTCAGACCCTGGTTAATGGTGTCTTTGAACCCCTGTCAACGGGTTTGAGTGGTATCGGGATTTTGCTGTTGCTGTGGCTGATTAACCTATTTTTACCCGATGGTGTCCCAGAAGGTATTTTCCTGCAAGACCAAAGTCTGATTTTTGTCGTAACTATTATTTTGTTGGCTTTTGTCTGGTTGTGGGTGGTCTGGAAAATTCGCTCCCAATATGTAAGACTTCTAGTCCGTAGTGCTGAACGCGGTCGCCTGGGAACTACAGATATTGATATGCGTAGCCTCAAGCGATCGGTGGTCGATGAGTTGAAACAGCCAACCCCAGAAGCTGATAAGCGTTCCTGTATTGAATTACTCAGCCAACTTGATCCTAAAAATGTCGGGGATACTCTGGTTCCACTACTGGAGATTATGTCCCCGAATCTTCAGCGTCAAGCCCTAGAACTGATGCTAGATTATCCTAATCCCGCTCATTTAGAGGCGATTAGATCCCTATCTCGTAGCAGTCTACCTCCTGAAGTTTTGGCTTTGGCACTACGCTATATCTGGTTAACTGAATCTAACCCAGATATTAATCAGTTGAAACCTTACCTACAACCAAGGGTCGATCCGGTGGTACGGGGAACAGCCGCAGCCTTGATTATGCGTCGTGGCGATCGCGAACAAAAAGCGGCGGCTACTAATACTATCCGCCGCATGATCGTCTCTAATCAAGAACCCGAACGGGTGATGGGAGTCCGGGCTCTGGGTGATGCTGATTATCTGCAAGGGTTGCGAGTTTATCTTAATGACCTCCTCGCTGATGAATCTCTCAGGGTCCGCTGTTCGGTCTTGGAAGTCATTGCGGCTACTAAGATGGAAGAATACTATGGCTCCCTATTAAAAGCCGTTTCCTACCGTTCTACCAGAGAAGCAGCAAGAATGGCCTTAGTCCGATTGGGAAATGAGGCTATTCCTCTATTAATGAGAATAGCAACGGATATCTATAAATCAGATTTGGTCAGACTTCAGGCTTGGTCTGCTTTGGGAGAAATTGGTACGCCAGAAGCCTTAGATACTCTCATTGATAATCTGTTAATTTCCTGGGGAACCACCCGACGTAATATTCTCCGCATTCTCCTGAAAATTCCCGATGATGCGGGGATTGAAAGAACTTTAGACCGCATTGGACGTAATGGGGTGGAAACGTTAATTGAACAGGAGTTGATGTTTATTGGTCAAATCTATAGCACTCTTTTAGACCTCGAACCTGAAAAACCTACAGCTCCTATCTTACCTTCTACTGTCTCCCTTGAGGTCGCTTCCCCCCTAGAAATGCTCTGTCGCGCGCTCCGTAATCTTGAATCTGATGCCATAGACCGCTGTTTTCTGCTGATGAAGTTCCTTTACTCCCTCGGATCTATTCAGGCGGCGGCTTTCAATATTCGCTCTGGACAACAGGGAAATATTGCTCGTGGGTTGGAAATCTTGGATAATACTGTTGATATTTCCCGTAAACGAGCCTTGATTGGCATTTTGGATAATCACTCTATTGTCCAAAAAATTGAGGACCTCTCCCCTTTGATTTCCTATAAACCAATGACACCTAGCGAGCGCCTTCGTCGTTTACTGGAGTTTCGCCATTTCCTCTCGGATTGGTCTTTGGCTTGTTGCTTCCACCAAGCGCGGTCCGCCAGTTGGAGTCTCACCGCTGAACAGACTTTGATGTGTCTGAGACATCCCACAGGTTTTGTCCGGGAAGCTGTTTTGGCTTACCTCAAGATGGGAGCGCGTCAGGCTTTGGTAGAATTATTGCCAATGCTACAAACCGATCCAGACCCTTTGGTGGCTCACCAAGTACAACAATTAATCTCGGAATTAGCTGTACACATAAAAACCGAAATGCCTTGAGCAATGGGGAGTCCCTCTGGATTCAAGTTTACTAACTCGCGCTTTACCTCGTCTGATTATGTTAACTAGCGTACAACGCCTATTGTTTGTCCGAAAAGTCCCCATTTTTCAAGAACTTAGGGATGATTTCTTGGTGCGTCTTGCTTCTGTTATGGATGAATTGTCTTTTCCCCCTAATCAAAGTATTTTTACTGAGGGACAAGAAGGGCGATCGCTTTATATTGTCGTTTCTGGTCAGGTCAAGGTTCATCATGGCGATCGTGAATTGGCTCGTTTGGGTAAGGAAGACTGTTTTGGCGAAATGTCTCTATTTGATGCTGAACCGCGATCGGCTTCTGTCACTACCCTAGAACCCTGTGAATGTCTCATGCTCACACAGATGCAGCTTTATGATGCTATTGATGAGACTCCTGGTATTGCGGTTAATATTATTCGCTTACTATCTCGCCGCATCCGAGAATTGAACCAAAAAGCCAACGATCAAAACCCTAAATCTTCCATTTCCGAAGTTAAAGTCCCACCCCCTCGGTCTTGATGTATCTTGATTTTTTTTCAAAAAAAAATTGGGGTCGCTTTTTTGCCTCGCGGGCATTGACAACCCAGGGCATTCCTGCTATTATATTGACAATATCTTTAATAATTGGATATAGCCAAAAATAAAAATTTTACAAACATCCCATTATATTAAAAGTATAGCGCAAGTAGCCACGAAAGGCAACCCCCCCTCCCCCCAAAAAATTCGCATTTTGCCAGTTGATTTTTTTTTCAAAAAAAAATTGGGGTCGCTTTTTTGCCTCGCGGGCATTGACAACCCAGGGCATTCCTGCTATTATATTGACAATATCTTTAATAATTGGATATAGCTAAAAATAAAAATTTTACAACCATCCCATTATATTAAAAGTGTAGCGCAAGTAGCCGCCAAAGGCAACCCCCCTCCCCCCAAAAAAATTTTTTGCAACATTTCTTAAAATTTTGTTACAAAAGTTAATAAAGTTATAGTTTGGTAGGAAGGGATTAGTCTGTAAGCTAATGTTTGGACACAGTGCGAGACGTTCAGGCATCAAATAGGGCTGTAATGCCCGAAATAACTGCCTGGTGAGGACTTCAACCCCCTGGTTGAATATAAGGAGCGCACTCCTGACCATCCTCATAACTGTTTATATGTCCCAACGTTTGGTATAGAAATATACAAAACAAGGCAGGGAACTCAAGGTCAAAACGCCAAACCGGAAATCTTAATGATTCCTTAACAATTGCGTTGAGAGTAACGGCGATAGCCACCCCCAGTTTTGGGAATCATAACCCCAGGATTGAAGCGGGGAACGGAAGGCGTGAAGTAGAACCCACTACCAGATGCGACCACTGCCAACCATCCATGACTAAGGAAATCTGAATGTTCCGACTTGAACCATCGTCACTAGTAAGCAGCGAAATAGGTTGATACGCTGCGCTCAAAAGAGTAAGGGGAAAAGTAGGGTTTTCTATAGGACACCTACACAGACCTTTAAAGATACCCCGATGGATAGGACAAATCTAAAGATGGAATGCCCATATAAACGGAACGTTTTAACCCCTTTTAGGCTCTGATAATCTGGTCGAGAAAGTCAGTAGTGAAAAGTGTAAGCGTAAGCCTATTAGGGGGTGAGATGTGACCAGAAGCCAACGCCTTACTGTAATGATAAGGATATGCAGACGGGTCACGGTTTGATTGTAAAGAATAGAGTCTAGTAGGAGTTACTATGACGAAAGCGAGTTTAAAGAAAGGATTTGAGAAATCAAAACCAATCAAGACGTGCGTTTGTATCGAAAGCTATTCCCTGGGCGAAAGTTCAGAGAAAAGTTTTCAAGCTCCAAAAGAGGATATTTCAAGCAGCTAAATCGGGACAGGACGCAAAGGCACGAAGGTTGCAACGTCTACTGGTGAAGTCATATTATGCCCGACTCTTAGCAGTGCGGCGAGTGACTCAAGATAATCAAGGCAAGAAAACAGCCGGTGTTGATGGAATGAGAGCAATCTCTCCAAGGCAAAGGTTTGAAATTGTTGAGAACATCAAGGGAAACCTCAAAGCAAAACCACTGCGACGGGTGTGGATTCCAAAACCTGGAAGGGATGAAAAACGCCCCCTGGGAATACCCACAATCCAAGATAGAGCGAGGCAAGCCTTGGTTAAATCGGCTCTCGAACCTGAATGGGAATCGAGATTTGAAAGTACAAGCTATGGGTTCCGTCCTGGACGGTCAGCTCACGATGCAATATCCAGAATCTTTCAAAGTATAAACAAAGGAGGTTATTACATACTGGATGCAGATATAGCGAAATGCTTTGACCGAATAAATCATGAACACCTACTGTCCAAAATTCATTGTCCAAGCAGCCTAAAGAGAGACCTGAAACAATGGCTCAAAGCGGGCGTGCTAGATAACGGTGTATTCGAGGATACAGAAGCAGGGACACCCCAAGGAGGGGTCATAAGTCCACTCCTAGCCAACATCGCACTGGATGGCATGGTTAGGTTAATTGAAACAATGTATCCTAAAAAGAAAAACGTGGCTCAAGCCACAATAATCAGATACGCCGATGATTTTGTAGTGATATCCCCATCACTTGAAATCATTGAACAGTGCAAAACTGCTATTTCCGAATGGTTAAAACCTGTTGGACTAGAAATAAAACCTGAAAAAACTCGAATCTGTCACACGCTTAAACGTATTGAGTATGATGGCAAAACAGAGGAACCAGGGTTTGATTTCCTAGGATTTAATATCAGACAATACCCGGTAGGAAAATATAAATCTGGTAAACATGGAGGAAGAAGAAAAGGATGCTTCCTATTTAATAAAACCCCTCACAAAATGATTGGATTCAAAACCCATATCAAACCCAGTAATAAAGCAGTTAAAGCCCACACGCGATTAAAGGTGTAATAAAACAACATAAAACAGCACCTCAATCAGCCCTGATTAGCAAACTAAACCCAATCATAAGGGGATGGTCAAACTACTATTCAGCGGTAGTCTCATCAGAGACCTTCAATAAACTGGACAACAAAGTTTGGTTAATGTTACGGGCATGGACAATATCAAGATGCGGAAAGGCAAGTTACGAAAAGCTGGGAAACTATTTCAAACGTGGAACGGTTAAACTAAGCAACGGGAAAGAACGGCATGAAACCTGGTTATTCAAGACTAGGGATGGATTCCAACTATGGAAACACAACTGGACTCCGATTGTTAGACATACCCTAGTGCGCCCGGACGCAACACCATACGACGGAAACTGGACTTACTGGGCAACCAGAAAAGGACAAGCAATCGACACGCCCAACAGGGTAGCAAAACTACTCAAAAAACAAAAAGATAGATGTACCTGGTGCGGACAGTATTTCGCACCATCGGATTTAGTTGAAGTAGACCACATTGTACCTCGAAGCTCAGGCGGAAAGGATGAATACAAAAACCTTCAGCTATTACATCGCCATTGTCACGATGATAAAACGGCACTAGATAACGTCAATGCTGTATCCTTAACAATGGAGCAATCAGACTAGGAGCCGGATGAGGCGAAAGTCTCACGTCCGGTTCTGAATGGGAGGGGGTGAAGGTGACTTCACTCTCGACCCCTATTCAGTTACCCATTAATCCCAAAATTGGGCAGCTATTTGGCTAGGGTAGGTGTAGCAGTTCGTGGCTGACAGAAGCACCCCGAGGGCGGGTGTAGCAGTCTTGCTGGTGTTGGTAGTAGCTGACAGAAGCACCCCGAGGGCGGGTGTAGCAGTCTTGCTGGTGTTGGTAGTAGC
>NZ_JARPLU010000189.1:0-8098 GCF_032349615.1 Limnospira sp. PMC 1279.21
CAAGCACGGTTTGGAATTGGAGTTGGCGAAGGTGACTTCCCTTTCGACCATAACAACGAAAGAAAATTTAGATACTACTGAGCAGGTCTCCTCCGTCGTTGCCACCGCCACAGGCTTAGGCCCAAATTTACCAGGGTTAATATTTTCTGAAGCTGTTGGATTTGGACCTCAAGACGCGAATATCGCTGTTTCAGATTAGAACTGACGACCTGTTGCTTTTCAAAAACATGGGTCGTCTGTTGCAGAACCGTATTTACCCGTCGGTCTAGTAAAAGTATCCGGCGTTCTAGGCGTTCTAGTCTATAATGAAGTCTCCAAGTCCGTCTGGCCAAAGAAAAACAGCCTATGGCAATGGTGACATTCATTAAAACAACAATCCACATTTTTCTGGTTCAGTTACATACCAGACATTATACAAGATTACTTGTTGAATTTAAACCATTTCCGGTGAATTTTGATACAATAGCAGTAGTCAAGCATCCTTAGTATTTATTCCTAGTTTTAAGTTGACTTGATGCCTGAGCAGAGCCGCAGCAGTTAACCTGCTTGGTCATGAGCATTGGTATTTGGGGAGAACCATTCAAAGTGTTCCGTAATTTTTTTGACCATTTGCCACTACAGTTTTTTCTGATTGTTCCTTTTGTCACTCAGATTTTTGTCGCTGTTGGCTTAACTGGGTGGCTGTCCTGGAGTAATGGCGATCAAGCTGTTAATGAAGCCGTCAATCAGCTTCAGGATGAAATTACTAATCGGATTGAGGATCAACTTGATCAGTTCTTGATGACTCCGAATTTGATTAATCAACTTAATCGCGATCAGGTATTATCCAATAACTTGGATTGGCAAGATGGTCAACAAATGCAAAAATTGTTTAGGAGCCAATTAGAGCATTTTGATTTAATTGACTCGATTTTTTGGGGCAGTGACACTGGTGAATTTGTCGGGTTGGCACGCATTGACGGTAAACAACCTCACTTAATGATTGCCGGAGAAAAAACTAATGGCAACATTCAATTTTTTAGCTTGGATGAATCAGGAAATCCTCTGGTAATGGTCAATGAAAAACCTGATTTTCCGGTGAAAAGTCGGACATGGTATCAGGCGGCGATCGCCTCTGGGCATGGGGTGTGGGGGGATATTTTTTCCTATCATGCCTATCCGAAAATGGCTTTAGCTGCTAGTGTAGCCGTGAGGAATCCTCAAGGGCAAATAAATAATTGGGGTATTTGTCAGCAACTTTTTTTTGGACAAAATTAGTGATTTTTTGCAATCGTTAGATGTTTGTAATTATAGTAGAATTTTGATTGTAGAAAGGTCTGGATTAGTGGTAGCTAGTTCTACAATGGCACAGCCATTTCATATTTAAAATAAACAAGCATCCCGAATATATATTGATTCTAGCCAAGATAATTTAAGCCGAGAAGTTTATAGTTTTTTAATTGGTAATTGTGGTAGTTTATTTAATATTAATTAAAGTTTTAACAAAAGGTTAATAATACATCAGGATCGCTACTTTTTACATGTTTTACCATATCAGGATAATCTAGGTTTAGATTTGTTAATTGTCGTGGTAATTCCTGAGTCGAATTTTATGGAGAGGATTCACAGTAACGCTCGTTAAACGTTGTTGTTATGTTTATTAACTTTAATTGTGGCAATTTTCCTTGGTGTTTACACTTCCCGTTGGGTCGCAGAACCGATTTTACAATTGATTAAAGCTAGTGAAGCGATCGCCAATGGAGAATTCAACCATCGAGTCGATATTAAAAAAATCAGAGAGGTCAAGAAATTATCCCAAACTTTTAACCAGATGAGCAGCCAGCTACAAGAATTATTTGAAACCCTAGAAATTCGTGTCGAACAACGGACAGCAGAACTCCGAAAAGCCAAGGAAAACGCCGAAGTTGCCAATCAAGCTAAGAGCCAATTTTTGGCTCACATGAGCCACGAACTGCGAACCCCATTAAATGCAATTCTTGGTTTTACTCAACTGATGCTGCGCCAAATTAGCTTAGAAAATAACCATAACCCGAATAATTTTAGAGAGCATCTGTGCATTATTCAACGCAGTGGGTAACATCTGCTGCAACTAATTAATGATGTCTTAGATATGTCGAAAATTGAGGCTGGTCAAATCTCCCTTAATCAGAATAACTTTGACCTGTGGAGTTTACTAGATTCTTTAGAGGAGATGTTCTCTATCAGAGCCGCAGCGGAGGGATTAAAATTAATTTTTGTGCGATCGCAGACTCTCCCCCATTATATCAAAACTGATGAAAGGAAACTGCGACAAGTGCTAATTAACTTAATCGGAAATGCCGTGAAGTTTACGGAAAGTGGCTCTGTGACTCTCCACAGCGAAGTTATTGACCCACCTAGCCAAATTGATAACCAACAGGAAGCGGAGATGGTTTTACAGTTCACAGTAGAAGACACCGGACCCGGTATTGCACCCGAAGATATAGACCAGCTTTTTGAGCCATTTATACAGACGGAAACTGGCCGAAAATATCAGCAAGGAACTGGCTTAGGTTTACCGATTAGTCAGGAATTTTTCCAGTTAATGGGGGGTGATATTTCCGTATCTAGTACACGAGGGGTCGGTAGTGTGTTTAAATTTAATATCAAGGTAAATTTAGGATACCCAGAAGAAATATCAAGCAGTCAACTCCTGGCTCAAAAGATTGTTTCCTTGGCTCCGAATCAACCGAAATATCGGATTTTGGTGGTCGATGACCGCGAAAGTAACCAACAGCTTTTGGTTAAATTCCTCATTCCTGTAGGGTTTGAGGTACTGGAAGCTGAAAACGGCCAAGAAGCGATCGCCATCTGGAATCAATGGGAACCTCATCTAATTTGGATGGATATGCGAATGCCAGTTATGGACGGCTACGAAGCCACTAAACGAATTAAATCCCATTTAAAGGGTCAAGCCACCGTGATTATTGCTCTCACCGCCAGCGCCTTTGAGGAAGAACGTGAAGTTGTCCTCTCCGCTGGATGTGATGATTTTGTCCGCAAACCTTTTGAAGAACAGATTTTGTTTGAGAAAATGGCTAAACATCTAGGTGTTCGCTATATTTATGAAAAACAGATAAGCTCTCAACCTACGCGTGTGGTTCAACATCAGCCCTTAGAGGCGAATTGTTTGATGGTGATGCCAACAGACTGGGTTGTGCAACTTCACCAGGCAGCTACTGAATTAGATGATAAGCTAGTTCTACAACTTCTTGAAGAGATTTCCGAAGACCAACTGGCATTGAAGCAGAGTTTAATTGATTTGGTTGAAAGGGTGCGGTTTGATATGATTCTTAGTTTGACCCAATCGGCATTGAAGTTATGAAATCTGATGAGGTGAATATTATTCCTGGTCATATATTAATAGTTGATGACTTTCTGGAAACCCTTAATCTTTTGACAAATTTGTTAGAAGAACGCGGTCATCAAGTCCGGCGTGCAATTAGCGGGGAAATGGTACTAATGGGAGCAAAAGCTAGTCCTCCAGACTTGATTTTGCTGGATATTAATATGCCGGGAATCAGTGGCTATGATGTTTGTAAACAACTGCAATCTGAACCAAACACACGGGGAATCCCGGTAATTTTTATTAGTGCTTTTAATGAGGTTTTTGATAAGGTTCAAGCCTTTGAGGTCGGCGGGGTTGATTATATTACTAAACCCTTTCATATTGAGGAGGTTATTGCTCGCATTGAAAATCAGATTGCTCTCAAACAGGCTCAGAAGCAAATTCAGCGCCTTAATTCTGAACTGGAACAGCGGGTTCTACAACGAACTGAAGAACTAGAGTCCGCTAATGAAGAGTTAAAAAAAATGAATAGTCTTTTAGAGAGGGAGATTCTTCATCACCAACAAACACAAAGTAAGCTGCTACACATGGCTTCCCATGATGCACTAACGGGTTTACCTAATCGTGTGTTTTTTATGGATAAATTGATGCAAGCGATATCCCAAACTAAACAAAATCCAGATTATCGCTTTGCGGTGTTATTTTTGGATTGCGATCGCTTTAAGGTCGTTAATGATTCCCTCGGACATTTAACTGGCGATCGCCTTTTAATTTCCTTAGCCAGAAGGTTGCAATTAACCTTAAAAATGTCTCCCACTAATTTGGCGAGATTTGGAGGAGATGAATTTACAATTTTACTGGAAAATATTGAGAGTCCCCAAGCCGTTACCAATATTGCTAAACGCCTACAAAAAGCCTTAACTTGGCCGTTTCAACTAGATGATCAAGACTTGTTTTTAGAGGCTAGTATTGGTATTGTTATCGGTACATCAGAATACACAGAACCCGAACAAATCTTGCGGGATGCTGATATTGCTATGTATAAGGCAAAAAGTCAAGGTCGCGGCTGCTATCGGGTTTTTGATGGCACAATGCACGATGATGCTCATCGCAGATTTCAACTAGAAAATGAACTGCGATTAGCAATAGAAAATAATCAGTTTGTCCTCAACTATCAGCCTATTATTGAACTCGCAGATGGCTCCGTCATAGGCTTTGAGGCCCTTTTGCGTTGGCATCATCCCGAACATGGCATAATTTCCCCCGCCGAATTTATTCCCATAGCTGAAGATACTGGGTTAATTATTCCTATTGGTTTATGGGTTTTAGACCAGGCGGTTAAACAGTTAAATGAGTGGCAAAAAAAAGGGTTGATTACTCACGGGTTTCGGATGAGTGTTAATTTGTCAGTTAAGCAGTTTACTCAGCCTTATTTGATTGAAGAAATCGACCGTATTCTGGTTAAAAATAACTTTCAAAGTTGTTACCTAAAGCTGGAAATAACCGAAACGGCGATCGTCGAAAATCCCGAAGCTGCTAGACAACTTTTACAACAGCTTACTCATCGCAATATCCATTTGAGTTTGGATGACTTTGGCACCGGTTATTCCTCCCTAAGTTATTTACATAGGTTTCCCGTTAACACTTTAAAAATTGACCGTTCATTTATTACTTGTATTGGCACACCTAACGAAAACCTACAAATTGTTGATGCCATTATCACCCTCGCTCATCAATTGCAAATTAGCGTAGTTGCGGAAGGTATAGAAACCGCCGAACAACTCGCTAAACTTCGCAGTTTAGGCTGTGACCAAGGACAAGGTTACTATTTTTCTAAGCCAGTGGAAAGCATCATTGCTGAGAACTTGCTCAAACAGAGAATCTTATGTTAAACTTGAAACAACTATGAGAGAATCATCTAGTTATCAGCTTCCCGTTCTAATAACAGGGTTACAGGACCATCATTTTCAATATACACATTCATCATCGCTCCAAACTCACCTGTGGCGACTTTTAACCCACTTATTCGGAGCTTTTCAATAAATAACTGATATAACTTTTCGGCAGCTTCTGGAGCCGCTGAACGCTCAAAGGATGGACGGCGGCCCTTGCGACAATCTCCGTAGAGGGTAAACTGACTCACAACTAATAATTCTCCTCCAATATCTTGCACGGATTTATCCCAACGTCCGCTATGATTATCCGGGTCGGGAAATAATCGCAAATCCAGACATTTTCTAGCCATCCAGTCTAGTTCTGCTTCTGTATCCGTCGCTGAAATACCCACCAGCAGATTTAGTCCTTGATTAATTTTACCAATAATTTGACCATTAACTGTGACCTGTGAAGATTTAACTCTTTGGATAACAACTCGCATAGGTTACTGATTGCTTAATTTGACTGAGAGGGTAGGCAACCATAGAAGGTTGCCACTACCATCTAACTACCTCGAAAAGCCTTGACCGCGAGTTGGGGAAGGTTTACAGAAACAATTTTCAACCTGAGATTTTAGGGTGGGTTTATCTAGGTTTTGACCAATTAACACCAGTTGGGTTTTTGGGGAACCTTTCCACTCATCATCATCAATGGAAAATCGCTTACCGCTGAGGTGGAAAATATGACGTTTCGGACTTTCATCAAACCAGAGAATTCCTTTAGCGCGAAATATATTAGCTGGTAATTGATTGTCTAAAAAATATTGGAATTTCCGCAGGGATAGGGGGCGATCGCTCTCAAAGGAAATCGAAGTAAACCCATCATTTTCTAGGTGGTTAGAATGATGGTCATGGTGGTGATGATGTTCGTGTTCATGGTCATGGTCATGGTCATGGTCATGGTGGTGATGATGTTCGTGTTCATGGTCATGGTCATGGTGATGATGGTCTGATTCTTCCCTGTGTTGGAAATACTTGTCAGACTCAAATAAACCCACACTGAGAATCAAAGGAAGGGGAACTTGAGAACGTTTAGTTCTGAGGATTCGAGCATCTTTTTTCATGTCTCGGAGGCGAACTTCTAGCAGATCCACATCAGCCTCATCTACCAAATCAGTTTTATTGAGGATAATAATATCCCCATAGGCGATTTGACTCTCCGCCGCTTGGCTATTAAACAAATCCAAACTAAAGTTTTCACAGTCTACCATAGTGACAATGGAATCGAGGCGAGTCATGTCTCTTAATTCCGTCCCCAGAAATGTCAAAGCCACCGGTAGCGGGTCAGCCAAACCCGTAGTTTCAACTACGATATAATCGACTTTTTCGGGGCGTTCCAGGACTTTGTAAACTGCGTTCACTAAATCTTCATTAATGGTACAACAAACACAACCATTGCTTAGTTCTACCATAGTATTATCTGAGTCGGTAGCCACAATTAACTCGTTATCAATTCCGACTTCGCCAAACTCATTAACCAAAACCGCCGTTTTTAAGCCTTGTTGGTTGGAGAGTATGTAGTTAAGAAGGGTAGTTTTACCGCTACCGAGAAAACCGGTAATAATTGTCACAGGTAAAGCGGCTTGGGGTTCGTCCATGGTCTTTTCGGGATGGGGATTGACTGCTGATTGCATAGCCCTACTGTCCAAAATGTTAGAAACTCGAGAATCTCCAGTTGTTATTTTATCGCAATTACTGAATTTTATTTAATAAATTTGCATAATCCTCTCTCGGAGGTGCGGATAAATTCGCACAATTCCCGGACTAATTCTGAGGTAAACTCAGATTCTAGTTTTTCCAGAGCTTGAGAAATATTGAGATTTGACCTATACAGGATTTTAAAGGCTTGCTGAAGTTCCCGGCGCTGTCCTTCGTTGAAGCCAGACCGTCGCAGTCCGACCACATTCAAACCCATAACGGTATTAGTGCTGAGGCTGCGGGTGATACAGAAGGGGGGAACATCTTTTTGGATAGCACAGCCGCCAGACATCATGGCTAATCGCCCAACTCTGGTAAACTGGTGAATGAGACAGTTACCGCTGATAAAAGCCCGATCGCCTACTTGGGCATATCCAGCTAATAAGGCTCCATTGGCAATAATCACGCGATCGCCTACCTTCACATTATGACCTATATGGGAGTTAGCCATCAATAGGCAATCATTACCCACCAGGGTCATTGAACCTGCCTTAGTGCCGCGATGGATAGTTACACCTTCACGGATTACACAATTATTACCTATTTTGACTGAGGATGGTTCGTCTAAGAATGCTAAATCTTGGGGTGTGTCCCCCAATACCGCCCCGGCATGAACTTGGGTGCGATCGCCTAGGGTAGTTCCACATAGAATGGTAACATGGGATGCGATCGTGCAGTGGTCGCCAATTGTCACCCCCGCTTGAATATAGCTAAGTGGTCCAATTGTTACATTCTCGCCTAATGTTGCACCCGGTTCAATTATAGCTGTGGCGTGAATCGTCATCTGTGGATAGAAGGTTTGATGGGAGACGACATAATCATACCATTACTGCTCAATTGGTGGGTGAGTTGATTTGTATCTGTCATCAATCAATGATTATCGATAGGTCTAACCCTACCAGCTAACAGCTAAACCCCGTCAATGAATAATTAATAATTAATAATTAATAATTAATAATTATCACCGCCGTAGGGTGCGTCACAGGGATAACCTATCGGGTCAACGGCCAATTTTGTTCATCTGACGCACCGCCCCTATCGTGGTCAAGAAACCCGGTTTATCAAAGAAACCGGGTTTCTAAGCAAACGGTGGGGTGAGAGAACTATAGCACAAGACAGAATACTTAGGACGTATAATGGAGAGGACGAGATGACTAAG
>NZ_JARPLU010000019.1:0-45805 GCF_032349615.1 Limnospira sp. PMC 1279.21
TGCATTCCCAGCTAGGTGGCTCAAAAGTGTTCCGATGTCCGGAGTGCGGGTTCACTCTACCCAGGGACTGGAACGGTGCTTTTGGAATCTTTCTAAAAGCTTTGCGGGATACCGCCTCTGTTACCTTAACGGGTAATAGTGCTATCGTCGCATTGTCAGGCAATAGCCGGATAAATGTCGCGTAAATGTATCAGTTTGGTGAGATGATAGCCTTAGCTTAAAATCGAACTATAATATGTAAAATTTTGTTAATCATCCAGCCTGAGTTGGCAAACCCATGACCTCTCGCACTCTTCTATTTTCGACCGTTGAAGCAGACCTAAAACTGCTAACCGATAACCTGAAACAACTGGTGGGCGCTCGTCACCCGATCCTGTATGCAGCAGCAGAGCATTTATTTAGCGTACAGGGAAAACGGGTGCGTCCGGCGATCGTGCTGCTAATATCTAGGGCAACCATGCCCGATCACGAAATCATACCTAAGCACCGCCGTCTGGCTGAAATCACAGAAATGATCCATACTGCTAGTTTGGTTCATGATGACGTGGTGGATGAATCAGAACTGCGGCGGGGTGTCCCGACAGTTCACAGTTTGTTTAATAACCGGGTGGCGGTTTTAGCCGGAGACTTCCTATTTGCCCAGTCCTCCTGGTATTTAGCCAACCTGGATAACTTAGAGGTAGTTAAACTTCTGTCACAGGTGATCATGGATCTGGCAGAGGGAGAAATTCAACAGGGACTAAATCGATTTGACACTAGCTTGTCCATTGAAGCCTATCTCGAAAAGAGTTACTACAAGACAGCATCTTTAATCGCCAATAGCTCTAAGGCGGCTGGTCTGTTAAGTGGAGTGTCAGCAGAACTAGCAGAAGATTTGTATAAATATGGTCGTAATATTGGCTTGGCGTTTCAAATTGTCGATGATATTTTAGACTTTACAGGTTCGACGGAATCTCTAGGTAAACCGGCTGCTTCGGATCTCAAAAGCGGAAACCTGACAGCCCCGACGCTGTTTGCTTTGGCAGAAAAGCCTTTTCTGGAAACTCTGATCGATCGCGAATTTGCTCAAGATGGGGACTTGGAACAGGCGATCGCCTTAATTCAAGAAAGTTCTGGGATTGAGAAATCCCGAGAACTCGCCATCCACCACGCCCAAGTCGCCGTAGAACATATCAAGCAGTTACCCCCTTCGGAGTCTCGTCAAGCTCTGGTGGAATTAGGGGACTATGTGGTGAGTAGAATATACTGATTTATTAGGTTCGGTGGGGGTGGCGACATCTCCCCCATCAGGGATTTGGTATCAATTTCCATGGTGAAAATTGCCAGTTGGGGAGACTTTGGTTATACCAAAACCCGGAGAGTATGGGCCGCCTGATTCAGGTTTTGAGTACCGACTTGGGTTTGTTGAATGCCACTAGCGGTTTCCACTGCTGCATGATTAATAGCATTGGTAGCTGTGACAATTTGCTGAATAGCGATCGCCTGTTGTTCAGAGATTTGAGCAATTTTTTGATTACTCGCGACCACATTTTTAATGCCATCAGCCACCTCTACAAATACATTAGCAGTATTTTCCGTCATTTTCATACCCACCTTAACGTTTTCTGTTCCCTTTTGTGCAGCTTCAATGGTAGATTTCAGGGAATTTTGAATCAGACCAACCAAATTATCAATCTCCCTAGCTGAGTTTCGGCTTTGGTCTGATAACTTACGAACCTCCAGCGCCACCAAACCAAATCCGCGACCGGCTTCTCCCGCACGCACAGCTTCAACAGAGGCATTCAGAGCCAATATATTTGTCTGATTAGCTAAACTAGATACCAAATTCGATATAGTGCTTATTTCCGCCGTATGCTGTCTCAAAACCTCAATTTGTTCTGAGATATTTTCGACATTATTAGTTAATTCAGCAATACTTGCCAAGTTTTGTTGGACTACTTGATTGCCATGTTCACTGATGTCTAAAACCTGTTGAGCCTTTCCTAAAGCGTGATCAGCATCCTCCGCTGATTGTTTAGCCCCTTCGCTAATTTGTTGAATAGCATTAGTAGTTTGATTAATGGAAACAGCTTGACTGCTGGCTAGTCTCTGCTGTTGTTCAGTAGCCACGGCAATTTCTGCTGAGGAGGTAGCCAGAACCTGTGTAACTTGTTGAATAGGATTCATAATCACACGAATCACAATAAAGCTAGTTATAGAGCCAATGGTGATTACCAGCAAAAAATTACCCCAATTAATGATTATTGCTAAATTTTCGAATACTTGATAACGCTCATTTCGGTCAATCAATAAATTTTGTTCCTCCTCAATCATCCTATTAATTTCACTGCGAATATTATCCATAAGTTGCTTACCAATTCCCGAATTAACCCAGGCTAAAAATTGTTCTGATTCTCCGGATCTAACTGAATTTATGGTTTGTTCAAGTAGCGCCAATTTTTGGTTAGTTAAGTTTTGAAGATTGGTTAATCTCTGGGTTTGTATGGAATTACCTTGCAGCAATTGAGATAAAGTGTCTAAATTACCCTCGATTTTTGTATTAGCTGAATAATAGGGTTCCAAAAAACCTTGGTCTTTGGTAATAATGAATCCCCTTTGAGAGCTTTCTGCATCGACCAAATTTTTGTAAATATCCTGCAAATTCAGCTTAACTTCGTAGGTATGAACTACCAACTTAAAGGATTGATCTAGAGTTCTTTGTTGCCACTCTTCCACTAAGGTACTGATGCCGACTAATAAAAAAATTGCACTAAATCCTAGATATATTACTTGATTAATTTTCATAATACAAAGCTGCCAGATTTTGGTGAGAAATAGTTGACCGTGTGAGCAGTTTTGATGAACGGAAATTGCTGCCTGACCCCACCCGAATCCTAGGTGGAAATAGCAGATGCAAGGGGCTGATTTAGGGAAAATTTTTGGGGGTTAATTAACAGTCACTATAATTATATAAAATACCTGTGATTTTGACAATTAAGAAACCATTAAGAAACGGAGTTTTGAGGGTCAAGGGAAGGAGAAAGTGGTACGGGGGTAAGGGGACTGATTTAAGCAATATCTGGAGGGATAGGGCGAGACTTAGAGCGACGCAGAGACTGATATTGTTGTAGGTAAACTTGGATAGTATCCTGTACATCTTGGCGTTTAACCTCAGTAGCAGCGTCAAGATGACCAGGCTGGTCAAAGAAAATAAAACTATCTAGTTGGGGGATAGCGATCGCCTGAAACAAAATGTGGGTAACGGGAACGGGGACAGCGACCACAGAAGTGGAAAGATCTATCCTAGAGTGAACGGAAGCATCATCTAAACTAGAAAAAGCATAAATAACTTGCTTTTGTAGATCGGGATTATCCACATTACCGAGAGTAGTTAATACCAAATTTTGGTCAAGACTGGTCAAAATAAAATACTGTAGGTGTGCTAATTGAGCGGCCAGTAATTTGAGACCGGGAGCGATCGCCTTAATAATGTCAGGAGTAGAACCATCCTGGGGGGCATTTTCAATCAAGGCTTGAATTTGTTGGTCGAAATCCATTGTTAAACTTGAGTAAGTGCTGATTTTCGCGCTACATGATAACCGAGAAAACCCCAATTGATCAGGTAGGCGACTAGAAAATTGCCGGTGTTGTGATCGTAACTAAACACAACCCGGTTGGGAAACCCTCCGGAAACTCAGAGGCTTTACTGGAAAGCATAGGTTAGGGTCATTGTTACTAAAATTATCATCATGGGGGAAATCTGCCAGAGCCATAAAATTTTTCAACGGTTGTCCGGTGAGCTAAAACAGGCCACCCAGGCATCTGAGCAGAACTGTCAGGATATCGCTTGGCGCTTAACAGAAGAAGCAATTCGGATCTGTACAGAAAGCCAGCGCATCCAAGCCTCGGGGGATGTGGAGACTTGGGCGATGACACTCGCACAGCATCGCTTACAACAATGTCTTCACTATTATAAACTCAGGTCAAAGCAGGCACCGTTGGAACTCCACAGCACTCTCAGTGCCATTATCTATCGATATATCACACCGCGCCAGGTTCAATCAAGTTATCACGCTAGATTGGAACTGATTAGGGACTTTTTACAGGGGTTTTATGTTGAATCACTAAATGCCTTCCGCAAGGAAAACCAAATTCCGGCCGATTATCGTCCCCAGACATTACTGGAACTAGCGGAATATCTAGCCTTTACGGAACGATATGGAAAACGGCGTATTCCTCTCGCCCGAGGTCGTAGTCAACAATTAATCATTCTACGATCGCAGACATTTTCTCAACAACAACCCAGAGAAGCGTTTGTGGATCTTGATCAAGCCGCAGAAGGTGGGATACAGGATTCTGATCAAACCTGGAACGACTCATCTGTACAAGAGGTGCGAGCCGCCATGGTGGCTGAGTCCAACGAACCAGAACTAGAATCCCTACGCCAAACGGTTGTGGAAGAGTTAATCGAATATCTTGAGGAACACAATCAAAAAGACTGTGCCGATTATTTCACCTTGCGAATGCAAGATTTGCCAACTCGAGAGATAGAGGCGATTTTGGGGCTAACCCCTCGCCAACGGGATTATCTTCAACAGCGATTTAAATATCATTTGTTGCGATTTGCTTTGAGTCATCGTTGGGAATTGGTGCATCAGTGGTTAGAAGCGGATTTAGATCGCAATTTGGGTTTACTCCCCCACCAGTGGGAGGATTTCCAGAGTCAACTTAGCCAAGATCAAAAGGATTTGCTAAGGTTAAAGCAAAAGGGGCTATCTGATCATGCGATCGCCGAAAATCTAGGTTGCAAGGCGACTCAAGTACAAAAGCGGTGGTTTAAAGTTTTGGAATTAGCCTGGGATCTTAGAAATCGTTCAGTGTCCGGAGCTAGTGCATCTACTGATGAATAACGAAATAAATCCAGATCGTCAACTCTCCGAGTGCCAGTTTTTCGAGGGGTCTGAATCACAACCCCTTGAGACTGCTTCCTCTGCTGCTGGTGAACCTGCTACCTCAGCAGATCAATTAGCAAATAGTTCTAGGGTCGAAGAACCAGGGTGGTCAGAAGCCGATCTACTGGACTATGAAGAGATTGACGTTTTCTACCCCAACGACGAACCAATTAAACTGGGAGAGATACCAACCGTGAAAGACAGATTTGAAAGCCTGTTAAAAAACAGGTTAAGAATTGAGATCCAAGAAAAACCACCGCTATTCCCTTGGGAAACTGAACTCGGCGCTGATGCTATTTACCCAGACGTGATTAGCGATCCGACTGTTCCCAATCCTTCTTGGTGGAATGCTCAAAGGGAAAACCTGAAATGGTCTACTTTTCTACCAGAAACGGTTTTTGCTGATCTTCTGACTCCGTGTCAGAAGGTTTTGCATTCAACCCTACAACAAGGCGCGAAACTGGTGGAAGCGGTGGAAAGTTTTTTCCCACAAGCCTCTGATTTGCTTAATGAATGGGCAGGTAGGCTGGTTTTAGGGGAAGTTCGCGATCCTGAATTGAACAAGCTACAACTCCCCCCCTATGAGACGGCTAATCAACAACAGCAAATGGTTTTGTTGCTACTGGCGGCGCGAGAAATCCTCGATACGCTGACGATAACTTGTTTTTTGAATAAGTCGGTAGGGCTTCAGGAGTGGCAAACTAGCTTAGGGCTGTTAACAGTACAAGCCCAATATCAGACCCGCGATTATGGCAATTGCTTAATGATTTTGGCTAAATTACCTGCCGGTGGATGTCTGCAATTGAAGGGAAATCATGGCGAAATCACGGCTAGACGCACCGAGGCTGGATATGTGACCATGGAGCTGGTAGATCCAGAGCCTAATCATATCTATCGACTCAATGTGTTGTTTTATGACTGCGAACAAAATCCCCTCTGTTTTGCCATTTACCCTCGGATGATGAGTTAAATTTTGATAGGTGAAGCTGATTTTCAGAAATATGGGTTACAGTAATCTGAGAGTGACTAGCAGATTTTCAAATCCATGACAGCCGATATCCCTATCTTCAGTCAATTGTGGCGACGGATCGAAGCAATACCTCAACCTGAGCCAGAGGACTCACTTCTGCTCCGCATTTTCGTGCAGTTATTGGTGGTTGTGGGCATTATTGCTACTGATGTGGCGATCGAGGAGCCACTAAATCTATGGGCGATCCCTGTCAGTTTGGTGGGGGCGACCTGGAGTTGGTTTCGTCGTCGTCATCGTAATGTGCCAATTAAATTTTGTATTGCTATTGGTATGTTGGTAGCAATGGCGGTTTTTTTCAGTCGTCTAGTGCTGGAGTTGATCGATACCAGGATTGTTTTGGCACAACTGTTAATTAATTTGCAGGTTCTCCATAGCTTTGATCTGCCACGACGCAAGGATCTGGGCTATTCAATGGTCATTGGCTTGATTTTAATGGGGGTGGCTGGTACTCTTAGCCAAACTTTGACTTTTGGGCCGGTGATTTTGGTGTTTTTGGCGCTCTCGTTGCCAACTTTAATCTTAGATTACCGTTCCCGGTTGGGATTGGAAAAGTTGAACCCCTCGGAGGCTAGTTCTCCTAAATTGAGGATTCCTTCTAACTTGAATTTCAAGTTTTTGGGGGTTAGCTTTCTGGCTATTGTGGCTTTGGGATTGGTGATTTTTGCCCTTCTCCCTCGGTTTCCTGGCTATCAACTGCGGAACTTTCCGATGAGTTCCCCTATTCAAATGCCACGAGGGGAATTTGATGGCAGACAAATTTTTAACCCTGGTTATACGGGGGATTCTGGAGATGGCACGGGGTCGGGAATTGGACAAAATCAGGAGTCGGGGGCGGGTGTTTTAGATGAGGTTCAATATTATGGTTTTAACACTCGGATTAATCAGAATCTTAGGGGAAATTTAAGGCCGCAGGTTGTGCTGAGGGTTCGATCGCAAGCACGGGGATTTTTTCGGGTGATCGGCTTTGATAAGTACACGGGTCAGGGGTGGGAAATTTCCCGCAATGACCAGGTAGAAACTGTCCGACGCTTATGGTGGTCCTATCAGTTTAATCTGTTTCCGCCACCGACACAGGCTAGAACTAGGGAGGTGATCCAAAGTTATACGGCGGTGATTCAATTACCTAATTTAATCCCGGCTTTAAAACAGGCTAAACAATTGTATTTCCCGACTGAGGAAATTGCGATCGACCGAGAGGGAACTTTGCGATCGCCTTTGATGTTGCGGGAGGGATTAACCTATACGGTGATTTCCAGAGTCCCCTATCGTAACCGCACCCAGTTGGGTCAAGCCTCCACTGACTACACACAAGCTATTCGTGATTACTATTTGCAGGTTCCTGATGAAATTCGGGACAGGGTGCGACAAAGAACCGAGGAGATTTTGGCGGCGCGGAATCAATCCAACCCTGAGCAACAAGCCTTAACATCTCCCTATGAAATAGCCCTTTATTTAGCTCAATACTTAAAACAAAGCCCCGTTTATAAACTACAAGAAGACCCGCCTTTTTTGAGACCTGATGAGGATTTGGTGGAGGCGTTTTTGTTTGGCTATAAAGATAGTCCAGAGGGAGAAATTATCAGAGGCGGTTATCCAGATCACTTTGCGACGGTGTTAACCATTATGTTGCGTTCTATTGGCATTCCGGCGCGACTAACGGCGGGTTTTGAACCGGGTGAGTTTAACCCATTTACGGGGTTATATGTGATTAAAAATACTGATGCTCATGCGATGACGGAGGTTTATTTTCCTGAATATGGTTGGTTTGCTTTTAATCCCATTCCGGGGATGGATTTAATCCCGCCTTCTATTGAGGAAAATCAGACTTTTAGTGCGCTGAGGGCTTTTTGGAATTGGGTGGCGGGATGGCTACCTTCTCCGGTAACAAATAGTTTACAGAGGATATTGGCGACTATTTTCGGGGCGTTGGATACGGTTGTCGGCTGGTTTATCGATCTGTTTACTAGGGGGTGGGTTGGCTTGTTTACGGCGACGATAACTTTATCTGGTGTCGGGTTCCTAAGTTGGTTGCTGTGGGATGGATGGAAAAATTGGCGCGAGAGGCGACGCTTGGCTAAATTACCCCCGGAAGAAAGACTATATCAAAAACTGTTGGCATTATTAGCCCAACGGGGTTATCCGAAACATCCCGCCCAAACTCCGGTGGAGTATGCAGAGGCGATCGCTAATCAATGTTCTGTTGATGAAGCTGAGGCGATATCAGAAGTTTGTCAAACTTATGTGCATTGGCGATATGGACGCAGAAACACTAATTTAACTCAACTGCAACAGTTAGTTAAAAACTTGGAAAAAGCCGGGATTAAGCGATTTCAGCAACGATACAGACGCAGATAGTTAGTGGCTATTGTGTTCTGGGTAATTCGCGATCACATATTGGTTTCTGCCATTGTTTTTGGCTTGGTAAAGGGCGCGATCGGCATCAAAAAGAAGTTGGGTTGGTGATTGTTTGTGGCTGGGAATTTTACTGGCAATTCCCATACTCACAGTCACCCGTTGGAAGTTAGCAGGAATTGCGCCCGGCTGCATATTTAACTTGAACACAGCTTCCTGTATTTGTTGGCTAATTTCTACACCACCTTCTATGGGTGTGTTGGGTAATAAAATCACAAATTCTTCGCCACCATAACGGGCGACTAAATCCCTCGGTCGTTTCAGAGCATTTTTGATGGCATTAGCTACCCTTTGCAGGCATTTATCCCCGGCAATGTGTCCATAAGTGTCATTATAACACTTAAAATAATCAATATCACACATGATTATTGATAGGGGTTGTTTTTCCCGTTGCAGTTGTAACCATTCCTGCTGTAAAATATGATCAAAATGGCGGCGGTTAGCGATTCCGGTCAGAGAATCGAGATTGTAGACTTTCTCGAGTTCCTCATGGGCTATCTGAAGCTGATGATATAGTTCGCCTTGTTGAATGGCGATCGCTAACTGTTCTGTTAGTTGTTTCAGCATATCGATTTCTGCGGGTTTATAGTTGTTATCTTCTGAGGAAAAATAAGCGATAAGTAGTCCCCAAAGTTGCTCGGCTTCTAACCAAATGGGGAAGATTAAATGAGTCGGTCCTTGAAATTTTTGCCACCTTTCCACAGAAGCATTAATTTTTCCGGTGCGACAAGATTGGGCAATTTCCAAAATTATTTGGTCAATTTTGATAGTCATGACCGGATCTATTGCACAAAAAAGTAGGTCAGAGTCCCTAGATAGTTCCCTAGAATGAGCGATGATTTCATAACTCCAATTTAACTGGAATTTGCAAACTAAAACTATGTCATTTCCCAGAAATTTGGAGACTTCGACAACGGTGGTATTAAGGATATCCTGAACATGGAGCGATCGCCTGATTCTATTGGTGACTTTTGATAAGATATCCTGTCTCTCAGATTGTTGTTGAATGGCAAGTTCTGCCTGTTTTAATGAGGTTAAATCTCGGACAGTGACAATCACTTCATTTACTGTGCCATCAGGTTGCAAAATCGGGGAATAGGTGGCTCCGATAAACCTGGGTTCTCCCGGAAAACTTAACCAGGCTTCATAGCGGACTATTTCTCCGGCTAGACATCTATCAAATAGAGGCTTAACTATTTCATTAAAAATCTGTTTACCTAATACATTTTCTATGATATTGCCAATAATAAAATCCTCGGATTTTCCGGTTAAATTGGCGTAGGTTTGATTAACAATTTGGTAAATATAATCCCGATTAATTAAGGCGATCGCTTCCGCAGTCGTGGCAACAATACCCTGGAAACGCCGCAGATTTTCTTCATATTTTTTGCGTGCAGTAATATCAAAAACAATGCCATGCCAAATATTACCTTCTGGGGTTGATTGGGGTTGAGCATTACATTCTACCCACTTCATTTTTCCCGAATTAGTAATAACCCGACCTTGCCAATACCAGGGTAAAAATTCCTGCAAAGATTGTTGCATTGATTCACGCAAAGACGGTAAATCATCTGGGTGGATTAAGTTAATCAGAGAATTGATGTCTGCCAGAATAGTATTAGCTTCTAATTCAAAGATATCAAAGCAGTGATGACTCACAAATTTAAAATCAGGCAGATTTTGGGAGTTGTTTGGACAGTAACTATAGACCATTCCCGGCATATTAGTTACCAATGCTTCAAACTTGGCTTGACTAAGTTTTAGGGAGGTTTCGGCTTGTTTACGGTCAGTTACATCTCTGGAAATACAAAGGATAGATGTAAGATTTTTGCCTTGGTTAATTTCTGGGACGATCGCCATTTCAAAATAGCGCCAACCATTAACTGTCTCAGCTTCAAATTCAATAATCTGTTTTTCACCAGTTGTTAATAACCGATTCGCCGCCGCCTCCCAATTCTCAGCCATGGCTGCCGAAAATGGCAAATCCCGGCAAGTTTTGCCAATCCAAGTCTGTAGAGGAATTTCGGTTAATTGGCTTAAAATGGGACTGACATAAATATGTTTAAAACTGGTATCAAAGCGTTGAATAATATCCGGGGAATTTTCGATGAGGGTTTGATATTGTCTTTGGGAGTCTAGGAGGATGGCTTCTATTTGCTGTCTGTGGATGATTTCATTTTGCAGTTGCTGGTTAATTTTTTGGGTTTTGCCAGCATAACGCCAAGCATATTGACCTAAATAGACGGTGAGTGCCATAGTCCCAACTATGATTAAACCTGCTGATAAAACCAGGGTAGGAAGGGGAGATTTTTCCTCTTCAATCCAAGCAGGTTGCGGAGAAATTTGGACTGTCCAATCGGCTCCATAGGCGCGGACAATTGAGGTTTTTTGAAAGGGAGATTCTGAGAAATCACCATTGCTATAAACTAAATCCCCACGGTCATATATTTGAATCGTATACAAGGGAGATATGGGCAAAATCCCATCAAAGAAAGATGTAAATTCAAAGACTCCCACAATAAACCCATCATGGCGCTCATTCACAAACAAAGGAATAATTACTAGAAATCCCTCGCCACCCTGAACTAATGAAATATGTTTACTCAGGATAATCTGATTGAGGTCTCTGGCTACTTGTAAACTAATTCGGCGACGGGGTTCTTGTGTCCAATCCATATCCTGGACTTGTTCGTTTCCCTCTAAAGGAACTATCCAACGGACGATAAAAGATGGATCTACCCAGAGTATGGCTTGATAGCCATGAGTATCATCTAAATAGTTGCTGACATCAGCTTCCCAAAATTCTCGGGAAGTGCCATTACTGAGTTCCCAACGCTTGGCGATACGATTTAGGGATACAATGTGGCTGGATAACTCTCGATTGAGGATAGACTGGATACTGTTGGCTTGTTGTTGCACCAGTTGTGCAAAATGCCGTTGCTCTCGGATGTAGAGTTTGTGCCAAATCAGCAGCACGGCGAGAGTGGCGATCGCACCAATGAATAAAGCTAACCAGCAGTATTTAAATCGCCTCTTAATGGACTGTAACCATCGATGTAAATGTGACAAGACCGCTGACCCCCATATAATAAGAGTCTATATTTGGTATATTATAGCCCTTGGGGTTCCCGTAGAGAGTTACGGCTGTACATATTGTAATGGCGTTTATTGGGATGATGTTGGCTTTTTGGCAGCTAAAATCAGGGTTAAATCATCATCGGTGCGCTGATTTACCCTAGGCGATCGCAAAAATGAAATTAACTGTTGTTCGGCTTCTGTGCGATCGCAGATAGTTTCCACAAATTGAAATAAAGGAGAAAAAAACGGAGCGTGCGGTTTTCCTTCAGGCATTTTTAATCCCAACATTTGTAAACCATCGGAAAATATAGCCAAATACTTAGGCATTCCAGACCATACCTGAATTTGAGCAGATTCTAACGCATTCGGGGAAACCAGAAAGGTGGTTTCGTTTAAATATTCTCCACTGGCGGGAATAGTTAAAGCCATCAAAGTTCCCTGTTGATCTTCAACTACCACCGCGCCATCACCTATCTGAACTACAGCAATGGTGGAAGCGGTAATCACCCCTAAAATTAATGTCGTTGCTAGTTCCCGCGCCAATATATCCCTGTGGTCGGCTTCGGCTTCGATCGCCTGTTTGGTTTGGCTAACAACAGCTAACAATTGACTGTTCCAGTCCACGGCGGCGGTGTCATCGACGGAGGATAGATACTCTTCGATTAATTGGGTGGCGGTTTTAACTGCTAGTTGGGCTCCCACATCAGCAAGGGAAGCTGAACCCGCACCATCGGCTACAGCGACAATAAATTGATGGGGGTCAATCTCCCGATAGATATGAGCATCTTGACAGGGAATGGCTTGCTTTTCGTGACTGGTTCCCGCCACGGAAGCTGAGATAATTTGCCAGTAGGCAGAATTTGGGTTCATGGTAAAAGTCTGCGATCGCATGAGTTTTTGGCTAGACAGTTCCCCATCCTGGCGGTGGTAGGGCTACCTGTTCGTCAACTTTGGAGTGAGAAACTGTTTGCATACTGGCGGATAGCCAAATGAACATTTCCCGAAAATCTAACCCTTTCAGTTTCAGGGGGGTTCGTTGAGCAATCTCTCCTAAGCGCTCCATATTCGCCCCTTCTACGCCTACCGCAAAGAATGCGACCTGTTTGTTGGCTTCCTCGTCTCGAATGCGTTTAATGGCCTGTTCTGTGATGCGATCGCTTTCTCCCTGGGGTTCGCCGTCGGTAATCATGAACACCCAAGGACGATAGTAGGTAATCCCATTATTGCGATACTCGGCTTTGCGACTGGCAATCATGTCTAAAGCCTCCCCTATGGCTGTTCCCATATAGGTTTGACCCTGGGCGTTTAACAGGGGGGGTTCAAAGCGATCGGCTGTGACAAAATCCTGGATGATTTTTACCTGGTTATCAAAGGTGATGATGGCGATCTCGACCCGTTTTTTCGCGAGTTCGTCTTTGATTAGGTTCTCCCTAAAAGTCATTAATCCTGCATTGAGACCATCTAGGGGTTCTCCCTGCATAGATGCTGATGTGTCTAGCAATAACACACAGGGACACCGGGGTTCCGGGTTTTCGGCAAATTCAACCGCTTCCTCAAGTCTCATATTTTGATTTTTGACTCTGACCATCCACATCACCTAGGATATCAGTCAATTATCAACAATTAAGAATCCACAAAGTGGCGTTTTTGTCAATAGGCATAAAAAAGGCGATCGCTTTTGGCCAGAAAACTCGTGCATCGCCAGTTTAATATTTTCGTGAGAAAATAATGTTAATCGCGATATAATCGGGGTTGTAGGCTCTATTTTTGCATAAGGACAGAGTAATCCCTTGGGTGAGATTTATTTGATGGTATCATAACCCCCAGAATCTCGTCAACTTTTTGCGAGCAATTTTCCATAAATCTGTAATAATTCTTAACAGTCTTTTGAAAATCCAATACCTTGGGGATTGTAGATTATCAGAAATTATGAATAGCCAGCTATATCAATAGTCTGTTTAGGAAGATTAGCTATAATAGTCGCTAATTAATTATTAGATAGCAAATGATGATTAGCAATAAAGAAAGAATTGGGGACGCTTTAGAGTTATTAGCTGAGGGCTTATATCCTCCGTTTAAACAGGAAATGACAAACAAATATTCAGACCAATGGCAGGAGGAAGCTCAAAAATATATCACCAAATACAAAAACATGAAAAAGCGAGAATTGGAGGAGAGGCTATCTCAAGATATCGGAGCATTACTGCAAGTTATATCGAATAAATGGGATAGTATTTTTAAAAACAATGAAAATGTGGATAATCAACATAGGGGGATAATATTTGAGTTAATTCAACTTAGGAATAACTGGGCTCATGGGAATGAATTTTCTCACCGATATACGGAACGTGCTATAGATAACATGGTGCTGCTGTTGACGGCTTTTCAGGCTGAAAACTCCATAATTAATCAATTAAAACAACATCAGGAGATTATGTTAAGTAAAATTATCGAAGACCAAAATATGGATCCTGACCGAGAAAAAAAACTGCGGCGAGAATTATCGAAATTGCTGAAAAAAATACCTTTTCAAAATGTGGATTTACTCAATCACGCCTTAACTCACAGTTCCTATCTATATGAACACCCGAAGGAAGTTAAGCGGGATAATGAATTGTTGGAGTTTTTGGGGGATTCGGTGTTAAATTTTATATCGGGGGAGTATCTTTATAATAAGTATAAAAGTGTCAGGAATGAAGGTGATTTAACTAAGTTGCGATCGGCTTTGGTGGAAAATAAGCAGTTGGCTAAGTTTGCGGAAAAATTAGCCCTACAACAATATATCAGATTAGGGAAAGGGGCGGCGCTAAATCCTTCCTTATTAAGCAATACGTTTGAGGCGATGATTGGGGCTTATTTTTTGGATTCTGGGATGAAGAAAGTACAGGAATTTCTACAACCTTTGTTCGATTCGGTGATAGCTGAAATTACTTCGCTTTCTCAAGGTAATTCGGGGAAAGTGGCGGCGGACTCGAAAAATAGATTACAGGAATGGGTGCAAAAAAATATAGGTCCAATTACACCAGAATATGAAACAATTAAGGAGGAAGGAGCCGACCACAAAAAACAGTTCACTGTCCAGGTTATGGTTCAGGGTAAGGTTTATGGAGAGGGTAAAGGTTCCAGTAAAAAAGAGGCTAGTAAAAAGGCGGCTGAAAAGGCTCTGGCTAAAATCCATAAACTGGGTTTATAATAGTGGTATTTGCACAGATGGACAAGGTTAAATTTTGATTAAATGGGAGTGACTGTAAAATGTCAAATTATGAAAATGTGCAACCGGAAGTTATCCGACTCAATGAAAAAGCGGTTTCCTATTTAAATGAAAGAAATTGGGGGGAGTCGATTAACTGTTGTGAACAAGCGTTAAAAATCGACCCTAATTTTGCGTTGTCTTATAAAACTTTGGGGACGATAAGACAGTTACAAGGGGATTTTCTGGCGGCGGAGTCTTGTTATCATAGTGCTTTGAAAATCGCGCCTAATTTTGCGGAAGTTTATGCTAATTTAGGAAGTCTTTACGCCCAAAATAAACGCTGGAATGAGGCGATAAATGCCTATGAAAAGGCTCTGGAAATTCGCCCTAATATGGCGGGGTTCTATCGTAATTTGGCTAAGGTGTTTACCCAATGTGGTCAGCCGGAAAAGGCTACAGAATATTGGTGTAAAGCTATTTTGTTAAGTGCTGACCCGGTGAGTTTTCAAGATTATCTGAATTTGGGGAATCAGTTACAACAGCAACAGCAATTAGAAAAGGCGATCGCTATTTATCAAAAAGCAATTGTCAATTATCCTAATCAATCGGATGTATTTTATCATCATTTAGGGGGAATTTTTAAACAACAGGAAAGGTGGGAAGAGGCGGTGAAATGCTATCAAAAGGCTATCGAAATTAACCCGAACCAGTTTTACTATTATTATGGACTAGCCCAAGTTTTGAAAACTCAGGAAAAATGGTCGGAATTAATTCCGGTCTGTGGTCAGGCGATCGCTTTAAAACCTGATGTAGATTGGCTGTATATGAGTTTAGGAGATAGCTTACTAGAAACGGGAGAAATTGAAGAAGCGATCGCTAATTATCGCCAAGCCATTACACTCAATCCTCAACTTTCTTGGTTACATCAAAAATTAGGTCACGCACTGAAATTAGCAGGTCATATTGATGAGGCGATCGCGGCTTATCAAAAAGCGATCGAACTGAAACCAGAGTTAATATGGCTTTATGAGATTCTCGCACAACTGTTAACCGAAAAGCAACGTTGGCAAGAATTACAAGACCTATGTATAGAGGGATTAAAACGGAAGCCAGACTTGCTCAAAGCCTATCATCATTTTGCCCAAATATTAGCCCATAGAGGTTTAATTGAGGATGCCAATAATGCCCTAAACTTCAAAAAATTATCATCAAAATTTATCCGAGAAATATTGCCTAATTTATCAGAAAAAACCACAACCAGCCCAACCCATCCTAGTGTTCAATATATCCTCATATACCCAGCTAAGACTATTGAGATTAAACCCGCTAATATTTTAATTACCAACCTTCCCGAAACATTTACAACCTGTCAGATATCAACCGGAGATTTCGGCGTGGCTATTGTCGAAAATGGGCGCGTGTGGGGAGATATGGCGACCAGTGCAGTTTTCACAGATGATGGCAAATTAGTCACTGATTTAGCTAGTGGTGGGGCGGAGTTTGTCGCCGTATCCGAACACCTACCGCCACCCCATGAAATTGATGGTGTGGTTGCCTTTTTATCCGTGCGTTTTGGGGCGGGATATTTTCACTGGATGTTAGATATTATCGCCCGTTTTCATTTATTAGAAGCTGCGGGAATTGACCTGAACTCAATTGATAAATTTGTGGTAAATGCTTGGGAGACACCTTACCAGAAACAGGCTTTAGAGACCCTCAAAATTCCACCCGAAAAAATCATCAGCAATAAAGATATCAATCATCTGAAAGCCGCGCAAATAATTATCCCAACTCCTAACCTTTCATCCCACCGAGGCTTACAAATTAGCCAGTGGAATTGTGATTTTCTCAAACACACTTTTTGTCCGAGTCTGGGGGATACTAAACAGCGAATTTATATAGATCGCACCTTAGCACAATCTCGCCAGGTCTTGAATAATTCCCAGGTGATAGAATGCCTAACACAGTTTAATATTAAACCAGTACAATTAGAATCAATGACTCTTGAACAACAAGCGGAACTTTTCGCTACTTCCGAAGTGATTATTAGTCCCCACGGTGCGGGACTAACTAATTTAGCTTTCTGTCAAACTGGTACTACAGTTATTGAAATCTTATCCCCAGATTATTGTCCGTCAATTTATCGATTATTGAGTGGTATTTGTGAACTGGAATATTATCCTATATTAGGAGATAATTTGCCGGAAAATGAACCGAAACTTATCGGCAAAAATATTAATATTGTCATCAATATCGACAGGCTTATGCAGACAATTCAAGCCGCTGGTTTAGCTTAATCTTAAAAATAGGGCGGCATATACAGCAACGGACATCCCGCCCATTTCACCAGTTACTCAATTGATAGCCTTTATATAATCCATATTTGAGGATTTCCAAGGGTTATACTTTGGTACTATACCCGCAGTAATAAATCTCCGGTTTATTGACTCCCCATGGATAGTTAAATTGTGGTTAAAAGATTACTGAGACTGGTTATTCCTGGGAACAGACATAATCAATCATATTAGATGTGGCGTGACTGTTTGGGGAATATACTTCATCGTAACCGCTGACATACCAGGTGCGTGAGTCACAGTAAGCTATTGCATAGATGGTTTCTTCACCAATGCTATAAATAAATCTCAGCCCTTCCCGGTTCCGTGAAATACTATCAGCATCTACATATACATCTTCCCCGGTGGCAGCCTCACCCATAAAAATCCAATTTTCCGCCCAAGCTGGGACAATTCCCCAAGAAAATGCGGTCACAGCTATACCTGCCATTAAAGACCAAGATTTGGTTTTCATGAAACCTATTGCTCAAGTTTGTTTGTAGTTTGAGCATAACTTAACTTTGCTAAAAAGTCTCTAGGAAAAATCAAGATTTACCAACAAATTAAGGGAGGCTCAAAATCTATCAAAATCAGAAAAATTGCTCATCCCCCTTCGATGAAAGGTTGTTGATTCTACTATCATAAATTTGATTAAGCTATCAATTATCCCAATGGTTAATTAATCATAAAAATCAGTCACAAGATACTCTATATAACTTAACTAACAGGTTCAACTGTTGATTGTCAATGGCTTTGACTTGATCGGAACCGCTGAAACTGTGATAAGTTGTTATGTTATTAATCCTAATATCTGATCAAGGAGAGTAGGGGAATCAATGTCTACACCCACGATTAACCCTTGGCTTATGTCCAGTCCAACTTTAAACGACATCATCCATAGAGACCCCCTAACGGTTGTTCCTAATACCTCCCTCATGGAGGTCATGGCTTTAATGAGTCAGGAGCCCTCAGACCAGTGGGGAACAGAAAACTTCCCCCCTAACAGTTGTGTACTGGTGGTGGAAGATGGGAAATTGGTGGGTATGTGGACGGAAAGGGACGTGGTGCAGCTAATTGGTGCGGGGGAAAATCCGGGGGACTTGGTTGTGTCTGAAGTGATGAGACAACCCCCTGTGGTCTGGCGAGAAGCAGATGAGCTGGACATTTATGCAATTATTCAAAAATTAAAAACCCATAAAATTCACTATATCCCAGTTCTAGATGAGAAAGATTATTTAACTGGAATAATTCCTGAGTATCGGGTGATAGAAAAACTTGTTGATTCCCATCCTAACCATGATATTCTCAGTAGAATTAGCCCCACTAAGCTGCAACAGCAACTGGCACAATTTAAGGCTAAATTACAAAATACCAATGCCCAACTACAGGGGGAAATCAGTCAACGGGGTATCATCCGCATGATTGAACAAAAATTGCGAACTGGTGAACCGAATCTTCTGACATTTTTTGATGCTTTGACTGATATTATCCTGATTATTAATACTCGCACCAATTCGATTCAGACTCCCCGCAAGTCCCGGCAAAATAATCATGAATACCTAGGTACAAAATACGAGGGTAATACATCTCCAATAATTAACCAAACTCGGCAGCTATTTTCTCCTGATTACCCGGACAATATTTTTAGAGAAAAAGTTAATCAATGTTTGCAAACGGGGAGAATTATAAATTTTGAATATCATCTGAATGTGGAAGGTGATTGCTTGTGGTTTTCGGCAAATATCTCCCCCATTTCCTCGGAATCTGTAGCTTGGGTTGCTCGTGATATTACTGAAAATAAGCGAGCTGAATCAGCTTTAAAAAGTCTGACGGCGGAATTGGAACAACGGGTACAAGAACGTACCCTTGAACTGCAAAAAACTAATCAAATGCTTACCAGGTACTTGGAGGAACAACAACAGTCAAAAAAAGAGTTATTAAAAGCTCATAATAAAATGCGATCGCACGTGGAAAATTCTCCTCTAGCTGTGATTGAATGGGACCCAGAATTTAAGGTACAATATTGGGGAAAGCAAGCGGAAAAAATCTTTGGGTGGAAGGCTGAAGAAATCATAGGTATTCATTGGGGAGAATGGCCAATTGTTTTTGAAGAAGACCTACAATTAGTAGAAACAGTTATCGGTGATTTACTCGGAGACAAAACCAATAAAAATATTTGTAAGAATCGTAACTATACCAAAGACGGGAGAGTAATCTACTGTGAATGGTATAACTTAGTATTACGGGATGAGTCCCATCAGGTTATATCGATTTTGTCATTAGTTCAAGATGTGACGGAACGGGAGTTATTAGAAATTGAACGTTGTCAGGTTGAGGAGGCTTTGCGGGAAAGTGAGGCTCGCTATGCGACTCTTACAGATATTTCTCCGGTGGGGATATTTCGGACTGATGCTGAAGGTAAATTTGTCTATATCAATGAGCGTGGATGTGATTTGGTTGGCTGTTCAGTCATGGAAATGTTTGGGCATGGTTGGACTAAAAGGCTTCATCCTGATGACCGAGAGCGGGTAATTAATGAATGGAATAAATGCGTTAATAATCATCAAATGTTTCAGTTAGAATATCGTTTTTGTCATGGTGAAGGCCAGGTGGTTTGGGTTTTTTCCCAAGCTGTTCCTGAGCTAAATGATGATGATGAAATAGTTGGTTTTGTGGGAACTCTCACTGATATTAGTGAACTAAAATCCGCTGAAAAATCTCTGCAAGAATTGAACCAAGACTTAGAAATGCTGGTGGAACAGCGAACATCTCAACTACAAGAAACTAACGAAAAGTTGCGAGTTGAAATTGCGGAGCGACAAAAAATTGAGGCGGAAATTGCGACTAAGGCTTATCAGCAGGCTATGGTAGCTGAAGTTGGACAAAAAGCTCTCTTGGGTATTGACTCGGAAATATTAATTCAGGATATTGTCGGGATGGTGGGTCGATGTTTACAGGTGGATTATTGTAAGTTATTAGAAATACGGGTGTCTGAACCCGATCGCCTGACGGTGGCGATCGCTAACCATCAACACACCCATAATCATCGCTTAAAAACTGACAAATATCACCAGGTTTACTCATTTATTTTACCTGAATCATCATCAACTACACCCTCTCCTAGCCACCACCTTAACCTAGGAATAGAACCGTCGTCAAATATTTATCAGTTTCCCCATATTAATGGGATCAGTATTCCCATTGAAAGCCAAAATTCCTATTATGGCATTTTGGGGGTTTATACGACCGAAACTAGAGAATTTGTGCAGGAGGATGTACACTTTCTGCAAAGTGTAGCTAATGTTTTAGCAACGGCGATCGAACGCCAACACGCTGAAGAACAATTAATGAACTCCCTTAAAGAAAAAGAAATTTTGCTGAAAGAAATTCACCACCGAGTGAAAAATAACTTGCTGGTAGTTTCCAATTTATTAGAGTTTCAATCGGATTACACGGACAACCCAGAAGTAATCAAACTTTTGTCAGATAGCCAACAACGCATTCAATCTATGGCTCTGATTCACGAAAAACTATATAAGTCAACAGGTCTGGATAGGATTAACTTTGGCGACTATCTCAATGATTTAGTTGAGCAACTATTTGACTCTTACGGGACAGAAGCTCACACAGTTGACTTAGAATTAGATATAGAATCCGTTGAACTTAACCTGGAAACAGCTAACCCTTGTAGTTTAATTGTCAATGAGCTGATATCTAATGCTTTTAAACACGCCTTTGTCGATGAACGTCCTGGTAAACTTGGGTTAGAACTTCATCAAGATGATCTTGGTATTATTACTTTGATTATCCGGGATAATGGGGTCGGTATTCCAGAAGGACTAGATATTCGCAATGTGGAATCCCTAGGAATGGAGTTGATCTGGACCCTGACTGAGCAGATAGAAGGAAACTTAGAACTATTGGACGTAACCGAGGGAACAGCATTTAAACTGATTTTCTCGGAATTGTCCTATAGACAAAGATATTGAAATTATTAAGTTGTTATATGAGAACATCAATAATGGTGATCAATTTTGTATAATTACGATAATTTTCAGCATACCAAACCAACTAGGTGCAATACCATGAACACTGTCCAAATTCTGATTGTCGAGGATGAGTTATTAATTGCTAAAGGATTGGCCAGAAAACTCAAGTCTTTGGGATATACTGTAGTGGGGATTGTTTCTTCGGGACTAGCGGCGATCGCCAAAGTGGCGGAAACTAACCCTGATTTAGTATTAATGGATATTGTTATTAAAGGGGATATGGATGGTATTGAAACCGCCGCTAAAATTCATGAACAATATGGAACTCCGGTAATTTACCTGACGGCTTATGCTGATGATAGTACCCTAGAAAGAGCTGAATCTACTGGGTCTTATGGTTATCTTTTAAAGCCTTTTAAGGAGCGAGAAGTTCATGCAGCTATTCGCATGGCATTAAAGAGATATGAGCAGGAAGTACAAGTCAAGGAATCTCTGAATTTATTTCAGGAGTTAGAAGCTGAAAAAACACGACTGTTATCCATAGCATCCCATGATTTAAAAAACCCTCTAACTTCTATTCAAATGTCTACGGATTTGTTAGCTAAATATGACTCGAAACTAGATGAGCAGAAAAAACTTAAACATTTTCAGCGAATCCAGTCATCAATTAATAGTATGAATCAATTACTAGAAGATGTCTTAACATTAAGTAAGTCTAGTTCGGGAAAATTGACTTTTGCTCCTAAGTTAGTTAATGTGGTCAAGTTGATCCAACTCTTAATAGACCAGTTAATGGTGCAAGTGAATGACCAACACAAACTCGAATTAAGAACCTCGGGAGATTTAGATGATCCGATCATGTTAGATGACAAATTGCTGGGTCATATTCTAGCTAATTTATTATCCAATGCTATCAAATATTCTCCCGATGGTGGGGTGATTAATTTTGATGTTATTCGCCAAGAAAATCAGATAATTTTTCGGATTAAGGATGCGGGTATAGGTTTACCACCAGAGTATAAACAAAAGCTATTTCAAGCCTTTGAACGTGGTTCTAATGTCGGAAACATCAAAGGTACAGGATTAGGATTATCTATTGTTAAGCAAGCTGTAGATTTGCATGGAGGAGAGATTACTGTTGACAGTGAATTAGGACAGGGAACCACATTTACAGTGATTTTGCCAATCACAGAGGTTTCCTAAATATCTAAATATGGCATAATTGAACCTATTAACTGATTTAACCGATCTAGGTATAGGTACAAAATTAGAATAAACGAAAGCAGAATTAATATGGCTAAAGTTTTAGTAATTGAGGATGAAGAGACAATTCGGGAGAATTTGGTAGAATTACTGGAGATAGAAGATTTTGATGTGATCTCGGCTGAGAATGGCAAGTTGGGTGTAGAACAGGCTCACAAACATTTACCGGATTTAATTCTCTGTGATGTGATGATGCCTGAGTTAGATGGTTATGGAGTATTAAAGGAGTTAAGATCCCATATGGAAACGGCGACAATTCCGTTTATATTTTTAACGGCTAAAGCCGATCGCGATGATTTACGGGAGGGGATGAATTTAGGAGCGGATGATTACCTAACTAAACCCTGTTCTATGGAAGAATTGTTAACAGCGATCGCCATCAGATTAGAAAAACAGTCTTTAATCAAACAGCAATCGGAAATACAGATCCGGGAATTACGGGAAAATATCACCCATTCCCTCCCTCATGAATTACGAACTCCCCTAAATGGCATCATCAGTAATACGGAGTTACTACTCTCAAATTTAGACTTATTTGAACCGGATGAAATCAAGGAAATTTTGCAAGATATTCGGATTTCCGGTCGCCGCCTCTATCGTTTAATCATCAATTTTTTGCTATATGCAGATTTAGAAATTATCGGTTTAAATGTAGAAAAAGTGCGATCGCTCCGATCCATTCAGGTCAAAGACAGCCAATCAGTTATTATCAAAGCCGCCACCCAACAAGCCCAAGAACACCAAAGGGAGACAGACCTAGAATTTGACCTAGAAAATGCCACGGTACAGATGGCAGCTAACCAGCTTGAAAAAGTGGTAGTAGAATTGATTGATAATGCCTGTAAATTTTCGGAACCCGGTACACCAATTCAGGTAATTAGTCAAGTAGGTGAGGAATTTTTATTACTAAAAATAAGCGATCGCGGTCGAGGGATGACCCCAGAACAAATCAGTAAAATTGGCGCTCACGTACAATTTGAGCGAAAACTGTACGAACAGCAAGGCTCAGGACTAGGACTAAGTATTATTAAATGTATTGTAGAACTGCATGGCGGCCAGTGGAGAATTGAAAGCGAATCTAACCAACAAACCACCATTTCCCTAAACTTACCCCTAGGCTTGGATGTACTCCCAGGCTGAAACCAAATAGTTGACAAGGAGGAGAGGGAGTCCTCCAATAGCCGCAAGACTCCCTATTCGATGAACTGAGGATATAGGTTATAGGTTGATGGGCAGGAATTACATCATTCCCATGCCACCCATGCCACCCATGCCACCCATACCACCCATACCACCCATACCACCCATGCCGTCCATATCTGGCATTGCTGGTTTAGGCTCAGGCTTCTCAACCACGAGAACCTCAGTGGTAATCACCATTCCCGCAATTGAGCCAGCATTTTGCAGGGAAGAGCGAACCACCTTGGCTGGGTCTAAAATTCCTGCCACAATCAAGTCTTCAAAGTTACCCGTTAAAGCATTGTAACCAATATTAGAGTCACTGTTACGGACTTGTTCAACAATTACAGAACCCTCAACCCCTGAATTATTAGCAATTTGACGCAGAGGTGCTTCCAAAGCTCGTGCCACAATTTTAGCTCCCAGCTTTTCCTCTTCTATGCTGAAAGTTGCAGCCAGTTGCTCTACCTTTTTGACCAAGTGAATTAAGGTTGTACCGCCACCGGGAACAATTCCCTCATCCACAGCAGCTTTAGTGGCATTCAGAGCATCTTCAATACGAAGTTTACGCGATTTCAGTTCAGTTTCCGTAGCCGCACCAACTTTAATGACTGCCACACCGCCAGCTAACTTAGCAATACGTTCTTGCAGTTTTTCCTGATCATATTCGGAATCAGTTTCTGCCAGTTGCTTACGCAATTGTTCGACCCGCTGTTGGATCTCACCTTGATGACCGGAACCAGAAACAATGGTGGTGGAGTCCTTGTTAATTGTGACTTTAGTGGCTGTTCCTAGCATCTCTACGGTGGCTGTTTCCAAGTTTAAGCCAATTTCTTCGGAAATCAACTGACCCCCGGTAAGAATGGCAATATCTTGGAGCATGGCTTTCCGACGTTCGCCGAAACCAGGGGCTTTAATAGCAGCTACATTCAACACACCCCGGGCTTTGTTGACAACTAAGGTGGCTAGGGCTTCCCCGTCGATGTCTTCGGCTATAATGAGCAGGGGTTGACCAGAACGGGCGACTTTTTCCAGGACGGAGACAATATCCTGAATGGCACTGATTTTTTTATCGGTAATCAGGACACGAGCATTGTCTAACTCTACTGTCATCCGTTCGCTATCGGTGATGAAGTAGGGGGAAATATAACCGCGATCGATTTGCATCCCTTCCACAACTTCTAATTCGGTGGTTAGGGACTTGGACTCCTCAACGGTGATTACTCCGTCTTTGGTCACTTTGTCCATGGCTAGGGCGATCATCTCTCCCACTTCCTTATCATTCCCGGCGGAAACTGTGGCTACCTGTTCGATCGCACTTCCTTCGACGGGTTTAGCTAAGGATTCAATTTCTTTGACCAGATACTGAACGGTTTTATCAATTCCCCGCCGCAAAGCCACGGGGTTCGCACCCGCCGCCACATTCTTCAAGCCTTCCTGTATCATGGCTTGAGCCAAAACTGCTGCTGTGGTAGTACCATCTCCAGCCACATCATTGGTTTTCGCTGCTACTTCTTGAATTAACCGCGCGCCTGTATTTTCTAGGGGATCTCCTAATTCGATCGCTTTGGCTACGGTAATTCCATCACTGACAATATCCGGTACGCCAAATTTTTTCTCTATCAGTACATTGCGACCTCTTGGACCGAGGGTAACACGAACTGCGTCTGCTAGGGCGTTGACTCCCCGCTCGATCGCTCGCCGTGATTCTTCGTCAAAGGCTACGATTTTCGCCATATTACACCTAATTTAGCTCTCCAAATAGTCAATTTAGCACTCATGGTGTACGAGTGCTAATTCGTGGAAACCGTACCAAATTGGGGTGGGGACAGTCCCAAGTTATTAGTCCTGTGGTTAGAGGTCTAAGCCATGACCATGCCACCATCAACATTGATAACCTGACCCGTGATATAGGCGGCGGCGGGGTCAGCAGCCAAAAATCTGACTAACCCGGCGACTTCTTTGGGTTCACCGTAACGACCTAGGGGAATAAATTTCAGGATCTCTTCGGTGTTTTTTAAGTCTTTGGTCATGTCTGTGGCTATAAAACCCGGGGCGACGGCATTAACTAACACTCCCCGAGTCGCAAATTCTTTGGCTAGGGTTTTGGTTAAACCTATGACTCCGGCTTTGGCGGCGCTGTAGTTGGCTTGACCGGGGTTCCCCATTTGACCCGCCACGGAAGCAATATTGATGATCCTACCCGATCGCGCTTTCAGCATGATTTTAGCTACCGCGCGACAGCATAGAAACACTCCGGTTAGGTTAAGGTTGATTACGGCTTCCCAGTCGGAGGGTTTCATCCTCAACAATAGGGTGTCGCGGGTGATACCAGCGTTGTTGACTAGGATATTGATGCCACCACACTGGTCTACAATATCTTTGATTAGCTGATCTACTTCCTCGGCTTGGGATACGTCCGCTTTCATGGCGCGCGCCTCTCCTCCGGCTTCGGTAATTTCCGCTACTACTTTCTCGGCGGCTGTGCTAGAACTGGCATAGTTGACAACTACTTTAGCCCCTTGTTGGGCCAGTTCTAATGCGATCGCTGAACCAATACCCCTAGATGCACCAGTTACTAAGGCCACCTGCTGTTTTAACTGCTGCATTGATTCTGGTAACATTTCCATCGGGATTTTTCCTTTCCAGTTAACTTCCAACTCAATTATGATAAGGGGAATGGGGTTTGAGGTACAGCGATATATAATGGGAAATTGAGCAATAGCTAATTCATGGGGATTATGGCAGTTAAAAAGCAGTTTCAGAATTTTCAGGAACTTCTTGAGAGTTCCGAAGTCCCTGTTTTGGTGGACTTTTACGCCACTTGGTGCGGTCCCTGTCAAATGATGGCTCCGATTTTGCAGGAAGTTAACCAAGAGATGAAAGAACAAATCCAAATCGTCAAAATTGACACCGATAAATATCCTAAAATTGCCTCGGATTATCAAATAGAAGCTCTCCCAACTTTGATATTTTTTAAAAATGGTCAACCGGTAGACCGTTTTGAAGGGGTTAAACGCGCACCAGAACTGATTAAATGGCTTTATGGGTTGCTGTAACCTACGGAGTGGCGATCGCTTGTGGGGGTGTTCCTTTTATAGGCGATCGACTATGAAACTTGAAATGCGTCAATAAATACCTTATGGTAATTAGGCTTATATTTGGTGTGGGAGTCCTGGATGTATCCCTTTTCTAGTTCCGGTTCCGGTTCCGGTTGTGGTGACATGAAGCCACACAATGGTAAAGTTGTCAATACTTGCACCCCAGAGATTTATGGTCTTTTACCTGTTCCCGAAGGTCCGTTAAGGATTTCTGGAGAAGTTCCACAACCAACGGATTTGGATCGTCCGTCAATTCTGCTGTCCGTAGCTATTCCCACTTTTCGGGAAAGCCAAAATATACCCATCTTGATTGATCGCCTCACCGGGTTATTAGATCAAGTCATTCCTAGACAGTATGAGTTGATTGTAATTGACGATGATAGCCCCGATCGCACTTGGGAAGTCGCCACCAACATAGCTACTTATTATCCCCAGTTGCGGGTTATGCGCCGCCGAGGAGAAAGGGGTCTATCAACCGCCGTAATTAGAGGCTGGCAGGTGGCGTTGGGTGAGATTTTAGCTGTCATTGATGCTGACCTACAACACCCCCTAGACACCATACTACAATTGTGGTCGCAAATCCAGTCTGGGGCTGATTTAGCTGTGGCTAGTCGTCATGTTTCTGGGGGTGGGGTCAGTGATTGGAGTTTGGCGCGACGGATTTTGTCTCGTGGCGCACAAATGCTGGGGTTGATGATTTTACCCGGGGTAGTGGGTCGGGTTTCTGATCCTATGAGTGGTTATTTTATGCTGCGGCGCGATACCCTGGCTAATATCGACCTCAACCCCGTGGGATACAAGATTTTGATTGAGGTATTGGGTCGGGGGAGAATTGCTAACATTCAGGAAGTCGGCTATGTGTTCCAAGAACGTCAGGAGGGGTATAGTAAAGTTACCAGTAGGCAGTATTTTGAGTATTTACAGCATTTGCTAAGATTGCGGATCGATAATTTGCCAGTGGGTCGGTTTGTCAGATTTGCAGTGGTCGGGTTTAGTGGCTTATTTGTCGATATGGCTATCTTTTATCTGTTATTAGATGGCTGGGGTTTACCCCTGACCCTAAGTGCAGTGCTATCGGCGGAAATGGCGATTATCAATAACTTTATCTGGAATGATCAATGGACTTTTCGGGATTTGTCTCGCCAACAGTCTGGCGGTCATCGAAAACTTAAAAGATTGTTAAAATTTAATCTGATTTGCCTGATGGGGTTAGGATTGAATGTAATCATACTCAACCTGTTGGTTTCGGTGTTGGGCTTAAATGCCTATATGGCTAAATTGGGTGCGATCGCGATCGTGACATTTTGGAATTTCTGGGTTAACCTCAAATTGAGTTGGCGAGTGACAGAGGTCAAACCATAAATTTGGCAATTCCAGCTCAAAGTCAAGCCTCATATTTATGGAAACAATCGATAAATTTGCATAGCCAAGATTTATGTTATTTAGATCCAGACCACCTGCTAACATGATTTGAAAAAATCCCCAGCAAAAATCATACCTAAATCCGTTAATTAATTAGTAAATTTTATCAAAGTCGCAAATGCTCTGAAGGAGGTAATTAATAAGAATGAAAGTTTCCATAATTGTTAGCGATTTATCCTCCCAAGGTGCAGGCCGGTGGGGTGGTGCTGTGCGACCATTTTTGTTGGCTAAAGCCCTCAAAAAAATAGGCTGTGAGGTGGAAATCGTTGGTTTCTCTCGCCGAGATAAAGAAGGGTTAAGCTCTAGTCCAGATGTGCCAATCATTGCCATCCCCACTCATCCGTCCTATCCCAGGTTTTTGGCTTCAGTACCCAAATTTTTTAGTCACATTACTGGAGATATTATTTATGTTTATAAGTCCAAACTACCTACATTAGGTATAGCTTTACTGCACAAAATCAAAAGTGGCTGTCCAGTAATTGTAGATATAGATGATTGGGAGTTAAGTTGGAGTGGTGGTGATGAGTATCAATATAAACCCTCTGTATTTCAATTATTAAAGGATATATTGGAACCCGGTGGAGCATTGCACAACACCGATCATTCAATATATCTAAGATGGGCAGAAAAGTTAGTGGCTAAGGCTGATGCTGTCACTATCCACACCCAGTTTCTACACGATCGCTTTGGTGGGATTTACCTACCTAATGGTAAAGATACCGCACTGTTTGACCCGTCTCTGTACAATCCAGAAAATAGTCGTGAGAAATATGGTCTCAGTAATTATCGCATCCTAATGTTTCCCGGCGCTCCCACCTATTCTAAAGGGGTACAAGATGTTTTAACAGCATTGGACATCTTAAATCAGTCAGATATCAGATTAGTAATTGTTGGTGGTAGTCCTTATGACGACTATGATCAGCAATTGACAGAAAAATGGGGGCGATGGATTATCAAACTTCCCAAGTCTCCACCTGCTGTTATGCCGGAAATTGTAGCTGCTGCCCATATTATTGTGGTTCCTCAAAGAGATACTCCCAGGTCTCGAGCTCAGTTTCCTTTAAAACTTACAGACGGAATGGCAATGGCTAAACCTGTGTTAGCTGCTCGTGTTGGCGATATTCCTGAAATTTTAGGGGATACAGGTTACTTAGTTGATCCTAGTTCACCTGAACAAATTGCGGATACGTTACAATTAATCTTTTCCGATTTAGAAGCAGCTAATAACAGAGCATTAAAAGCCAGGGAAAGATGTAAAGAGTTTTACAGCATTGAAGCTATGGCTAATGTTTTATCTGGTGTGATAGAAAAAGTCCTATAGATTGAGAGCGCATGATTCCGAGGAATGGTTCATATAATGTTAAGAATTACTTGGCGATGATTGAGGCAGCAATAATTTGCTCAGAAATGATCAATGGACTTTTCGGGATTGGTCTTGCCCACAGTCCGATCTTCGTCAAACAGTTAAAATATTATTAAAATTTGGTTAAATTGCTCTGGTTAAGTTAGCATGGAAGGTGATAATGTTCAACTGGTTAGTTTCTCTGTTGGGCTTAAATGCCTATAGGGGTAAATTGGGTGCGATCGCGATCGTGACATTTTGGAATTTCTGGGTTAACCTCAAATTGAGTTGGCGAGTTACAGAAGTGAAGATGTAAAAATTGAAGTGAGGATAACAGCAGCTCCAATGACAATGCCAAATTTTCTTATTATCGGTGCTGCGAAGTCAGGAACCAGTTCTTTAGAATATTATCTCAAGCAGCATCCACAGATTTACATGAGTTATGCTGAAGAAATGCACTTTTTTGCATTTGAGAACCAGAAATTGAACTTTCAAGGAATTGGCGACATTTCTTTGATGCGACGGGCTGTTACCAGCCTAGATGATTACCAAGCTCAATTTCAAGATGTTTCTGAGGAAATAGCAATTGGTGAAAAATCAGCTTGGTATCTTTACCATCCGAAAGTACCGGAAAGAATCAAGCATTACATTCCAAACGTTAAACTCATCACTGTACTTCGCAACCCAGTAGATAGGGCTTATTCGAGTTTTTTGCATCTCATTCGGGATTACAGTGAGCCGATTCATGATTTGGAAGTGGCTCTGGAAGCGGAACCACAGCGCATTGACAACAATTGGGAATATTTGTGGCATTATCAACAGGCTGGATTTGATTACCAGCAGCTTCAACGATATTTCGATATATTTGCTCCTGAACAAATTGGAATTTTTATTTATGAAGACTACCGGAAAAATCCAGAAAAGTTTCTTGTAACTATTTTTGATTTTTTGTGTGTAGACAAAACATTCAAGCCGGACTTGTCAAAGAAAATAAATGTGGGAAAACTAAAGGCAAAAGTTCCTAAAAACCAGACCTTCCATAATTTTGGGAGTGAACCCAATATCATTAAATCTATGGTTAAAAATTTTTTACCTATCAGCTTGAGGGAAAGGATTCGGGAGGGACTCAAACAGACAAATTTAGGTCAGCCTCCACTCCAGCCCCAAGTCAGAAAAAAAACTCTTAGATATCTATCGGTCAGATATTATGAATTTAGAAAGGTTGATTTCCAAAGACTTGTCTCGATGGTTAGAACCATAAATAGACCCATAAACTGTTTGATTGATTCAATATGAAAGTCATCCACAGTCTAAGTTGGTATTTTCCCCAGAGTTCCGGTGGTACAGAGGTCTATGTTGATGGTTTGGTGCAAGAGTTGCGATCCCTAGGAATAGAAAGTGTTGTTGGTGCTTCCCTAAATGGAACAAAGGAGCAGAGCTACCAACATAATAACATTTCCGTTTATCGTTATCCTTTATTTCCAAATCCGACTCAGGCACAACTTTACGAACTCGAACCTCCAACCGGTTTCAACTATTTTTCATCGTGGTTAGCCGACCATAAATCAGATATATACCACCAGCACTCTTGGCGATTCGGCTGTGGAGTACACCACCTTAATTGTGCTAAGGAAAACGGTTTAAAAACTTTAGTGACCATTCATATGCCAGAACCCTTATGTCTTAGGGGTACTATGATGCTACATGGCCAACATCCCTGTGATGGAAAAATTCAAGACGTGCGCTGTAGTCAATGCTTGGGATTGCCGGCAAAAGTGCCGAATTGGGCAATACAAGGATTAAGTCGAGTGCCCTCGTCTTTAGCCACGAATTTTCAAACTCAATTAAAAACTTCGAGTTCGGTTCGATTGCAGCAGTTAGGAAGGACAATAGGTACACCTCCAAAAGTTATAAATCATCAAAAAAAACTGCACAGAATGTTCGAGCTTTCAGACCTGGTTATTGCGCCTTGCCAGTGGATTTATGACGGCTTAATTGCGAACGGTTTTGCCAGAGAAAAAATTGTTTTGTGTCGCCAAGGAGTCTCGAATTTTAATAGAAATTTTGAAAAAAAGCAGAGCCAAGAAAAAAAATTAAAAATCGGCTTTTTAGGACGTTGGCAGGATACTAAAGGAGCGCAAATGTTGGCAGAAGCAGTACATCGCCTGCCACCAAATTGTCCGGTAGAACTGATTATTCATGGTATGGGTGGAAGTAAACAAGATCTGGCGAATCGAGAAAAAGTGATGGCTTTGGCATCTACCGACTCCCGAATTAAAATAGCCGATCAACTTGCGAGGGAAGACGTTCCAAAGGCTTTGGCACAATTGGATCTCTTGGCCGTACCTTCCCAGTGGTTGGAAACGGGGCCTCTTGTCGTTCTCGAAGCTTTGGCTGTGGGGACTCCAGTTATCGGTTCCAAACAAGGTGGAATTGCTGAATTAGTCCGTCACGGCATCGATGGTTGGCTGGTTCCCGTCACTGTAGAAGCTTGGCAAGAAGCCATTGCCTATCTCGCTGTGAGGCGAGATGTAGTCCACCAATTAAGTCAGTCTATAAAGCCAGTCCGGACGATGAAAGAAGTTAGTAAAGAAATGGTTGTACTTTATCAAAAAGTGTTGAATTAAAATTAGAGAACCCAATTGTATAATTGATTCACTCAAAATTCATGAAAGTCAAAAAAAAGTATGAAAGTCCAACCCCATGATTTCAAAAAATTGAAAATTTCGATCATCAGCCCAGAAATGTCGGGGGCTGGAGTGGTGAGGTCTTTTTTGCTCGCCCAAGCTTTAAAAATGCTAAATTATCAAGTAGAAATTCTGGGTTTTTTGGTAGAAGGTAAAAATATTTATGTGACTCCAGCTTTTGATGTTTCTATTTTCTCCGTAGCCGTAGATGATAATTATCAAAATTTCATATCCGCATCCCCAAAAATTCTTGAAAAAGTTGATGGAGATATCATTTATGCGGTTAAACCCAGAAGCAGCAGCTTCGGTATTTCTCTAATTAAAAAAGTCATGAGTCGTCGCCCCTTAGTGTTAGATATAGATGACTGGGAACTCAGTTGGCAGGGAGGGGATGACTGGAAGTATAGCCCAAATCCGAAGCAATTAGCCAAAGATATCTTGAAGAAAGATGGGGTTCTCAGGAATCCAGACTATCGTTTCTATTTAAAGTTGATGGAGAAATTAGTGTCCTATAGTGATGCCGTGACTGTCAATACTAAGTTTATTCAAAATCGCTTTGGTGGTGTATATTTGCCCAATGGCAAAGATACGACTTTATTCGATCCGAGCAAATATAATCCCGAGATGAGTAGAAGTCGTTATCACCTCAGCGAATATAAAATACTAATGTTTCCCGGCGCTCCCAGACCCTATAAAGGGGTAGAAGATGTATTGATGGCTCTCGATCTGATTGACCAGTCGGATTTCAAGTTGGTAATTGTTGGGGGTAGCCCCTATGATAATTATGATGATATACTCATGGAAACGTGGGGACGCTGGATTATCAAATTGCCAAACTTTCCAGCCGAAAAGATGCCGGAGATCGTTGCCGCCGCCCATGTTATTGTGGTTCCCCAGCGCGATCACCCGGCGACTAGGGCGCAGTTTCCCCTGAAGCTGACCGATGGAATGTCTATGGCTAAACCTGTCTTGGCGAGCCGAGTTGGTGACATTCCCGAAATTTTAGGAGATACTGGGTATTTGGTCGAACCGAACTCTCCTGAACAAATTGCTGACACACTCCAACTGATATTTCAAGATTTACACGTTGCTAATGATAGAGGATTACAGGCTAGAAAAAGATGTGTAGAATTGTACAGTATTGAGGCGATGGCAAATGTTCTGTCTAATGTGATTGATCAAGTCATGTAAATTTTAAAAAGGGGAATAATTTATGTCATCGGAAAAATTACTGTTAAATTTTGCTAGAAAATACCCGGTCAGAATTGTAGTTATCGTCATTCTGGGATTTTCAGGAGCCATATTTAATGGGGTCAGTACGACCTTGATTGTCCCGATTATTCTCAATATATTAGGGGTGCAAGCTAACCTAAAAGATGCCCCAGCATTGATTCAAAATATCATGTCTCCATTTGACTCAGTGCCAGAAATATACCGTCTACCCTTAATGACAGGAGCTATTTTACTAGCGATTATTTTAAAAAATTTAACTAACTATGTCAAAAGTTTGGCTTCCAGTGCGTTAACTCGTGCTTTAACCGCTGACATGAGAGAGTCAGGCTTACGGTTATTACTGAATGTAGATTTGGACTATTACTCTCAAATGAAGGTGGGGGATATCGTCAACAGATTAGGGGGTGAAATCAGTAGAGCATCAAGTACCATTAGCACATACATTGGGATGCTCATAACATCGATTACAATTTTAGTATTTGTGGCGATGCTGTTGGCAATTTCCTGGCAACTGACATTGGTAGCTACAGTTTTGCTTTTATTCGTTACAGCCATTAATCAGGTAATAGTTAATCGTTCTAAAAGATTTGGTAAAAAATTGTCAGAACTATCAAGAGGATATTCAATTAAACTATTAGAAATACTTAATGGTATTAGATTGGTAAAATCTACCGGTAATGAAGAACAGGAATATGAACAAGTTAGCCAGTTAATTCGCGATCGCGAAAAAGCGGATTTTGAGGAGCAGGTAAACTCAGCAGCTATTGGACCCATCAATGAAGTCGTTAATATTTTAGTGATTCTTTTGTTAGTGATGATCGGCAGGATATTTTTGCAAGAACAAGTATCATCATTGGCAACCGTTCTGCTCACCTATTTATTTGTACTATTTAGAACTCTTCCCCTAATTTCCGGGTTAAATAGCTCCCGAAGTCAAGCAGCCAATAAATCGGCATCCGTAGAAATTGTGCATGACTTTTTAAGACAGGATAACAAAAGTTTTATGAAGAATGGTGAGCAAGAATTTAAGCGTTTAGAGAAGGAAATTCATTTTAATCAAATCTCTTTTGCTTATCCAGGGCATAAAGATATGGTCTTAAAAAATATCGATTTGCACTTGCCACGGGGAACTACCTTGGCCTTGGTTGGGGGCTCTGGTTCAGGAAAATCAACCTTAGCATCCCTACTCCCTCGGTTTTATGATCCGAGTCAGGGTGCGGTGATGATAGATGGAAAAGATTTGCGCGATTTTGAGATAAAAAGCATCCGAAAGGCTATGGGAATTGTGAGCCAGGATACATTTTTATTTAATGCCTCAGTTCGCTACAATTTAGCTTATGCCAAGCCAGAGGCCACAGAAGAACAAATCATTGATGCAGCTAAACGAGCCAATGCTTATGAATTTATTGAAAATTTGCCCCAGGGCTGGGATACCCAGATTGGCGATCGCGGTGTGTTATTATCGGGAGGTCAAAGACAACGACTAGCCATTGCTAGAGCTTTGCTACAAAATCCCGATATACTTATCCTAGATGAAGCCACCAGTGCATTGGATACAGTCTCAGAAAGGCTGGTTCAAGAAGCGATTGAAGAACTCAGCAGAGAACGGACAACTTTAGTGATTGCTCACCGTCTTTCCACTATTCAAAAAGCTGATCAAATTGCCGTTTTAGATGAAGGAAAAGTAGCTGAAGTCGGCAGCCATGATGAACTACTAGCTCAAGGGGGAAAATATGCCCGCCTCTATACTTTGCAGTTTGCCGACGAAGCCGAACGCGATCGAGCAATTATCAAGAGTTCCTACGATGTTCGGACTCGTCTCAATCCCATGATTGGTTTTCTGCAATTACTGTCAGAGGATATGATCGATGAACCCGAAGAACGCGAAGAACTCTTAAATGAGTCTTATCATTCGGCTACCCACATTCTGGAAAGTTTAGAGTTTATCGAACAAAGTGTTAAACTTCGGCTAAGTAAAAGGCAAGAATCATCCTCAAATTAAGGAATAAATTTTCAATGGCTAAACATTACCTATTTTTTACTCAAAAGACTCTCCCTCAACCCAACGTAGCGAGTTTAGTTCAAGTGGTTCATTCTGCGAATGCCGCGGCAAATTTGGGCTACCAAACTGTTTTGGCTTATATGAGTCCCCAAAAGTCCACTTTTAACCCAATTGGGTTGATGCGACCCTTTAATCCCCAAAAGCCAGAGCCACAACTGATTGAACAATATAATATACAAGAATACCTCAAAGTCTCTCCCTTACCCATGCCGTGGCCTGTGAATGCCAAGTGGGGTGGTAAATGGACAAACTCTAGCACTGTTGTATCAAAATACTACTTGCCTGTTCATATCAAACCTGATACTAAAATTGTTCATACTCGAGATTGGAATTTCGCTAAAGCTGCTATTAAACATAGATTACCAGTCATCTACGAACAACACCATTATGATCAGAAAAAATTTCCGCCAGAAATTGTTAGATCTCCCTGGTTTCAAATAGCGGTTACAGTAGCAGATACTGTTAAAGATAATTTGATTGCTAACGGTATGCCTCCCGAAAAAACCATCAAACTTCATAACGGTTTTAATCACCTATTTATATGTAGACATGATCAAGAAGCCGAAGAATGGCGAAAAAAACTTATCCCAAATGAACGCAACCATCTAGTTGTTTACTCGGGGGGACTTTATCCTTTTAAAGGTGTGGATCTGCTAATTGATGTGGCTAAAAAATTACCCAAAATTCAATTCGCATTTGCTGGAGGTAATCAATCTCAGGTACTAGAGTACCAAACAAAAGCCAAAGATAATCAAGTTGATAATGCTGTATTTCTGGGTTTTCTCCCTCAAGATCAACTCGCCAGTTTACTGCAAGCAGCTGATGTTTTAGCTCACCCTCATCTCATGACTGAGGCAGCAACTTTTACATCTCCTTTAAAGTTTTTTGATTATCTAGCATCAGGAACCCCCATTGCCGCCAGCGAAATTCCCCCGTTAAGGGAATTTAAGTCATCAAATATTGCGGTGGGATGGTGTGAACCAGACCATCCCACCGTTTTCGCTGAGTGTATTGAAAAAGTTTTGTCAACCTATCCTAGAAAGACGGGAGGATATCCAGAAACTATTGAGTTTGCTACTCAGTTTTCTTGTGAAAATCGAATCACGAAAATTCTCAGTTATGTCGATGAATCAATGCGACCAGAGTTAGTTAATTAATCATAGGTAAAATCAAAATGGAACCCCAAATTGTTGGTATGATTACCAGTTACCCAAACGCCAATCAAACAGATTGGTTGTGGCAACAAACCCCTGATCATTTTGGCAGATGGGGAAATATCGCGATCCAGTCAACTCATCCACATCCTGATTTCTTACTCCTGTATCAATTGGATTTTCCTAAGCCTCGTCAAAAAACTTCCTGGCGCGATCGCCTGCAAGACTTGGTTAAACCACAGCAACCAGCACCCGATATCAGGGAAAAATTTAGGGGTGTTCCCAAAGAACGCATGATTTATCTGCTCCGAGAACCGCCTTTAAGTAAAGTCGTTGAAAGAACTCAATATAACTACCGGCAGGCTGAATTGTATTGTGATTATGTTTCTGGACCAGATAACTTTGCTCCAGTTCCTGATTATATGCCAGCCATTTGGTATCATCATAATTCCTTTCGAGAACTTAATGAAATGGAACCACCCACCAAAGAGCTTTTTTGTTCTTGGATTACTTCGGGAATTAATCGCAGTGAAAACCATCAGCAGAGGTTGAATTTTTTAGGACTAATGCAAGAAGTAAATGTGGAGTTTGATTTGTATGGCCGCCAGTTGCCTCCCGCCTCCAACTATCGAGGACAACTGAGTAATAAATGGCAGGGTATGGCACCTTACTACTATAATTTAGCGATTGAAAATTATGCTGACAATGATTTATATGTGAGTGAAAAGCTCTGGGATTCTTTGTTGGCTTGGTGTTTGCCAATTTATTATGGAGGACCGGCAGCCGATAAGTTATTACCACCTGGAAGTTTTCTGAGATTGCCAAGCCTGGATGAAAAAGGGTTAGAATACATTAAGGAGGTGACTGCTACTGCTGATGCTTGGTATGAAGCTAGAGAGGCGATCGCCGAAGCTAGACAAATTATTTTGCACAAGCTTAACTTACTCGCTTGGTTGGACAATTTTGCCAAAAATCATTAAGCATGGAGCAACTCAATGGCTAATAATTCTCAAGAGGGAAATACCAAAAATTCTCAAAGATTGTGGGAGTTGGATGTGCTGCGAGGAATCGCAGCATTAAGTGTGGTCTTATTTCATTACACCAGTCAGTATAGTACACTGTATGGGCATTCCGATCAAGTCTGGTTTTATTGGGGATTGGGACGACATGGAGTTGAGTTTTTCTTTATTGTCAGTGGTTTTGTGATTTTGATTACCCTGGAAAGAACGAAAAGCTGTTTAGACTTTATAATCAAGCGCTTTTCTCGACTGTATCCGGCTTACTGGGTGGGGATTATTTTGACATTTACAATTACAGCGATCGCTCAATTACCAGATCTACAAGTCAGCTTCTCAGACGCTTTATTAAATCTGACAATGTTTCAATGGTTATTTAATGTTCCCAATGTAGATAAGGTATATTGGACTCTCAGAATTGAAATTTGTTTTTATATAATGATGTTACTCATCTACAAACTGAGACTTTTAAAGCGCGTAGAAGTAGTCGTATCTGGATGGTTAGCATTAACTTTATTTTATTCGATTAAAACTTATATGGCAAGCCGAGGATTTGAATTTTCATATAGTGAAAATTACTTAGAAGCAAATAATTATTTTTTAATGGGTAGTTCAACTTTAAACAACCTTGATTATTTATCAATGGGAATAATTTCTAACTTAAAAAGTATAGTACGCGAACTAATTATCATTAAATATGCACATTTATTTATCGCAGGATTAATGATTTACAAGGTGAATAAGCAAGGATTTTCGATTCATAGATTCCTGATAATTATGATTTGTGTTTTGGCCCAAAGGTTTGCTTATCCCTGGGAAAATTCTTGGTCTACAACTATTATAGTAGCCAGTTTTATAGTGTTACTATATTTGGGAACTCAGGGTTCTTTGAAATGGCTCAGGTTGCAGCCGTTAATTTTTTTAGGCACTATTTCTTATAGCTTATACCTAATCCACCAAAATATCGGCTATGCCTTGATTAGACAACTTTACCAATATGGTTTTAATCCTAACCTAAGTATTATCCTAGCCATCATTTTGTCTATAGCTTTGGCATCTGCTATCACCTTTATGATAGAACTACCCGCCAATCAGTGGTTAAGGTTAAAATATCAAGAATATCAGAATAAGTTATTGTCATCAACTTGAACCCAACTCGCGATTTTAAGGAGGTCAGAATTATGCGTGGTATTTGCAGTCTAGGTAACGATGTTGTTTATGATCAGTTAGTAGGACTTCTCAACAGTATAGATGCAATTTTGGGTCCAGAAACCCCCGTTTGTATCTATCCATTTGATGATCGCATCGAAAAAATTGCCGCCGAAATTGCCAAGCGACCTAACGTCACCCTTTACGATGATAAGGAATCAATCCAGCGTTGGGATAGTTTTATGGCTGCGGCGGCTCCTGAAAGACTGAATAAAGAGAAATTTAGATTATATGGCGCTCATCGGCGGTTTTGTGCCTTCGATGGTCCTTTTGACCAATTCATTTATATGGATGCCGATACCCTGGTCATGAACTCTTTAGATCCCGTGTTCGACAAGTTACAAGAGTATGACTGGGTAGTGTATGATTTTCAGTTCACAGATCCGACTAAAATCTATAACTTACAGTCCCCCAAATTGCCAGAAGTTTTTGACAAACAGAGGATCGATTCAGAAATATTCTGTTCCGGTTTCTACGGTTCTAAGCGCGGGGTATTTGACGAAGCAACCAGAAACGATCTGTTATCGAAGTTAAAAGCGGGAGAGTATGAGATTCTCTATCCGGGGGCGGGGGAACAGCCCTTGCTAAATTATATGGTCATGGGTTCTGGAATTCCCAGCTACAATTTTGCCAAAGGTTTGCCAGACTCACAAAAGACCGGGTGCAGCGCCACTTCCAAACATTTTGAAGAACAAGACCACATCTTGTATGATAAAGGCAATCGACTCACTTACATCCATTATATCGGTGTTCAACCTGAGTTAATTTCTCGCGTTTGTGCGGGTGAAAATCTTGGTTTTCCATATCGGGATGTGTTTCTGCACTATCGCTATCTCCACGAACCGGAGCAGCGTCCAGTGTTTACCACACCCCCAAAAACTGAGAATTCAGAAACCCGGCAGAGTTTGATGAAACGAATTCTCAGAAAATTGAAATTAACTCGTTAAGAATAGGAGAATTTATGACCCGAGGAATTTATATTGTCGCCAACGATCGCGTCCAGGAAAATGCGATCGCCCTCCTGAATAGCATTCGTCGCCATAATCAGAGTGTTCCCGTGGTGATGATTCCCTTTAATGAGGAATATCATCAAGTTTTTAACACCTTAAATCGTCTCCATGATGTGCAGCTATTTCCTAACTTAGAATTCCTCGAAGAATTAACCCAAAAAGTGGGAGCAATTTTTGACAGAGATTTTCTCAAACTCCCCAATAAAATGCGAAAGCTGGCCGTCTGGTTTGGGCCGCTACAAGATTTCCTTTATATTGACACTGATATTATTGTTTTTGAAGACATTGCAGCTAACCTCGATTATTTATCCGAGGTCGATTTTTTCTGCTGTGACTATCATCACGCTGGCGAAAAATTGCGGAATATTTTTTCCCCCGTCGTTATCGAACAAAATATCTTCAGTGAAACCGATTTAGAAGATGTCTTTAACAGCGGTTTTTGGGCTTCTAAAAAGGGTGCAATTACCTTAGATAAACTATACCACACCTTGCAGGAATGCTCCCAACACCGGGAGTATTTTGACTTTACACAGGGTGTCACCGACCAGCCAATTTTTAACTATCTGGTACTCAAACATATTCCCAAACGTGGTAATTTGGTCAAGCGTCCCGGAGGAGATGTCGGGAGTTGGGCCGGTTCTAAACACTTTCAGGAGCGGAACCATATCCTGTATGATAAGGAGAAACCTTTAAAGTACCTTCACTGGGCAGGTACTCCCTTAAATCCTGGGCAAAACTATTGGGATATCTGGGAATATTATCGTTATCTCCATGAAGGAAAACCAGCATGGCAGAGGAAACTGAGCCGCTTATTTTCTTTTCTAAAACCCTAAAAAACTAGACCTAGACAAGGACTAAACCTATGACAGACGGTATCTATACTTTTGCCAATGATGTCGTTTACGACCAACTCGTTGCTTTACTGAATAGCATTGAAGTCAATGAAGGTCGAGAACTACCCGTATGTATTATTCCTTACAATAATCAGTTAGATAAAATTCGTGCGGAAGTGGCTAAACGTAACCATGTCACTTTGTTTGACAATCAAGAATCAATTGCTTTTTGGGAAGACTTTATGACTCAAGCCTGGAAAGCCAATCAAACCGCCCAAAAGGTTTGGAAAGAGCAGGGCAAACCTGAAGTTCGTCGGGTTAATTTTGTCAGAAAGTTATGCAGTTTTGATGGGCCTTTTGATAAATTCATTTATATGGATGCAGACACCCTATTAATGAACTCAGTTGATCCAATTTATCAGAAACTCAATGATTATGATTGGGTGGTCAATGATTTTCAATATAAATCGGAGATGCACTATATTTATAATCCCGAAAAAATCGAGATTTTGGACAAAGTTATCGGCTTAGAAAAAGCCAAATCTCAGATTTTTTGTGCGGGATGGTTTGCTTCAAAAAAAGGAGTTTTTAACCCCGCAAAAATAGCCGAGTTACTTAATTACTTGAAATCCGGTGATGCCGAAGTTTTGTCGTTACGAGGCTCGGATCAACCCCTTTATAATTACATGGTTTCTCGGAGTGGTATTTCTTTCTACAATTTTGCCTACCATAATTTAGAACAAGCCACCGGAAGCCACTGGTCTTCTACTTTTGATGTCGTGGATAACGTGCTTTATGATAAAGGTCAGAAAATTACTTACATTCATTTTATGAGCATATCTGCTGGTAAGTTTACTCAGCTTTGCGGTGGTGAGGATGTCAAAATTCCTTATCAGGATGTGTTTTTGCATTATCGATATTTGAAATCACCGTCAGACCGTCCTCAGTTGAAGCCACCGAGTTGGTTGGTTCAGGTACAGAGGAACCTTAAGAATGCGATCGCTAAAATAAGCGATCGCGTCATCTCAAAAATCCGTAAAATTAAACGGGGTTTATCATAATTTGGTCCCCAGTCGGCATCAAAATTAAGGTTTCCCATGCAAAACCAAGAACAGAAGCCAATGAACATCCTGCTAATCGGATATTACGGACAAAGAAATATCGGCGATGATTTGTTTGTCAAACAGCTAACCAATTATTTTTCCTGCCAATCTAACGTCGGCAAAGTTTTCGTTTTATGCAAGGAAGATTATTACCCCAAAATTAGCGAAAAAGTTATTTATTTTTCCGAATCAAACTTGCCCAAATTAAAGAAGCTGGGATTGATTTTACGCAGTGATTATATCTTTTGGGGAGGGGGTACATTAAATATTGGAAGTAGCCCCCCTAAAAATTTATTGAGGCTGAAAACCTTATCCAAATTAATGGGCAAAGGCTTTGGTTTTTTGGGAGTGGGTTTGGAAGGGAGTAATTCCGAAAGCTACCAGTTATTTGACAAGTGCTATTTGCTCTACCTGAGAGATAAGTATTCTTATGAACTGGCTTTAAATAATTTTAAGAATACACAATTTATTTGTTTGGGAGGAGATTTGGCTTTTTTAGAACTCACTTTTTACGAACCATTTATCGCGACAAAAAATAGGTCTGAATTCAAAAATATATCATTTTCTGGTAAATATTGGTGGGGAGAAGGAAGAGGGGAGTTTTATGCCAAACAGTTGATTCCAGTTATTGAAAAATATAACTCAGTTATTCATTTACTTCCCAGTCATGTGGGAGACGAAACAAATGACAATCGGTTTCATGAATTTTTGAGGAAGTATCTGCCAGAGAAAAATTGCCAATTACATTCATGGCAAGAACCGCAAGAATTTATCAAAATTTTAAGTGAAATGGACTTTCACCTCGGAAACCGACTGCACTCCATTATCATTGCTGATATTTTAGGAGTTCCCAATATAGGTATCCAAAAATCTGGCTCTAAAATTGACAACTATCTTCAGAAAACTGGGGTATTACCACAGGAAAGAAGGGTCGATGTCCTGGGAGAGATTGGACTAGACCGGATGGAGAAAATTTTCAACCAATATCAGCGTCCAGACGCATTTATTAAAAATGAGTCTGAACAAGTCAAAAAATGTTTGGAAATCATTGGGCAGTAAAAACTAATTATCAATGCAATTGCCTCTGAAACTTTGGTTCATTCATCCATGCATTCTAAGTTAAATCGGATATATTTTCAATATTTCTCTAGCAGCATTTTCGACATCTGAGGCATCTTGAACAAATTTACAAAAGGGAATTTCGTGAGTCCAAGTTTAATAAAATGATTGATTTTTATAGTAAGAATTGGCTAAAAAAACGTGGGGAATTTCTAATAAAATGCCAAGTATATGACCGTGGAGACGGTTGGTAATTACTAAACCGTGAGGTTTAAACTGATAAACTCCATCATGCATAAATTTCCAGGAGTTCAAGTGCCAAGATGGGTTATCCATTTGCTGAAATTTGACAACGTAGGGATGGAATAACTTCCACTGTTGCCGAGAAAACCATTCCTTTAATCTACCTTGTTGAATGAGAGTGGTTAAGCCTTTCAACGATAAAGCACTGGGAGTACCTTGATACTCGTAGGATGCCCAATCCTGTGTCACCACATTCGGCAAATTCAGGGTTTTTGGCGCTGAGTCTTTGTTTAACTCTTTCCCAGTTCGACAATGGTACAGGATAGAATTAGAACGATGATTTTTGTTTGGTAAACCTGGCATATTAACCAGTTGAAAAGCCATATCGGGAGCTAAGAAAACTCGACAGCTATGGAAATATTCAAGAGCGATATTGTAACTGTAATTTTCTCGCGCAAATATGGTTAGATTGGGGTGGGAGTTAAATATATTAGCGACCTTATTTAAACGTTCCTGCTCCGTAAAATAAATGCTTTGGGGTAGGATAATTATTGGGCGATCGCCATACTCCGAAATAATCTCTTCATAAAAATTTATATGTTTATAAATATCGTTTAAATTCCCTCCACCCGTAAAGATTAGAGGAGATTGTTTGTCGAGCTTTGGCTCAATCTGACCTTTTGATAAATTCTGAACTGCGACATGGTTGATGGTACAGCCAACCACGTCAGTTAGATACAAAATTGCTCCTAGCCAAATTAAATGGTCTCCTATATTGCCATAATTGGGGTAGTTAAGCAATGCACATTTTTCAAAACTTCCTACGTTTCCTAAAGCCTGATGCAGCTCTTCCTTAATAATTTCTGGTTGGGAAATATCCATTTATTTTTCCTTATTAGTAAAGACAAGTTGGCAGATTCTAACCATAATAAAATTCCCAATCTTTCAAGGCTTTAATGCGAGCCAAGTTTAACCTTGAGTGGTACTTCAGTTTAAATTTAAGTTCGTCTCCCATGGTTTTAAGTTGAGAATTAGGCAGTTTTTCCGTTGGGTCTTTAGAAGCATCCAGGTGTCTCCTCACTTTAATTAAATCTTGAAAACCGTGGGTATTAACAGTCCATCCCACCTTAGCAGCCGCTAAACCGATCGCATTTCCATCTCCTCGATGAATTTGTCTCAATTCCAAATATCTGCCAATTCTACCCCACTGTTTAATAAACTCTTTTTCTCTGCCTTCATCCCTCGCCACAATATACAGAGCTTCTTGAATCCAAAAGGTATTCTCTAAGGAAATCCCTAGTTTGGAGGCTATTTTGTGAAAAGCTTCTCGTTCTTTCGGTATTTTTTCTCCCAGATATTTCTCTTTCGCATCAAGATGGCCGATAATATTTTGGAATTTACCTTGGCCAGATGTGATTCCAGGCTGCCAATCTATTTCCGGCACTTCTTCAATAATTGTTGTATCGGCATCAATATGAATAGCAACCCGAAATAATGACAAAGCCTTTTCAATTACGAAACGGCGATCGTGGAAACAGTAGAGGACACCCTGAGACTGATGAGGAAACGCTAAAATATTGTTTTGATCCCTTAAATCTTCCGGTAAGTCTGTATAAACGACTAATGAAGTTCCTGGAGAATACTGTTGGATATCCTGAGCCAGTTGTTTCACTAACCGTCGGTACTTTTCACCCAGAGCCAAGGTACAAAAACAAAAATCTTTATCACGGTTAATCATGATTTGTCCCTACTATGGCTATATATCCCATCTTACTATAGATTAGAGTTGAAGGTAGTTATCATTTGTGTTGTTTTGTAAAGTAATTATAACCATAATTGGGGTCTAACTCCTGAGCAAGTTTTTTCTCGATAAAATCGATGTCCTCTAGTGAGATCTTATCTTGATACCCTCCGACCTTTGCTTCTCTGACTTTTAAGGATTCTTGATCGATATTGGGATGGGTTTCGTTTGGCAACTTTCTCTGAGTTTCTTTCTCTCTCATTTGCTCAAATGATGCCCGTTTGACTGCTTCTTGAATCAAGCTGTCACTAACTTGTAAACCCAAGAATTTCATGACTTTTGTCAACTCTCTCTGAGTTTCTTGACGGATATCCTCATATCGTAATAGCAAAAATGATTTAGGTAGATCATGATATCCCTTCCAGGCATTACATAAAGCGATGAAGTCGTCCAGATAATACCCTTCGCGAATGAATTCAGATAAACTCTTCTGAATCCATTTAGGACTTTTATCTCTCTTGGTTTTCAGAAAATAGTTAGATATCACAGCATCTCTGGGATCTCGAACTAATAAAATTATGTTCTTGTCTCGGTAATCCTCTGGATGATTATTAAATCGCTCGTGGACTGCTTTTACATAAGGAATTTTAGGACTTAATTCGGCAAAATAGGAAATATTTTCAGGGTCTATATTATTCAAGCCTGATAACGATTGGAAGACATTTCCAATCATTACCCGCAGCCAAGTTCTACCACTATTCGGCTGTGATATTATTAAGTATTTAGCGGCATCACGCTCTCTGTCTTCCTGGCTTTTATGGGGGTCAATAATGGCTTGAATTCGCTTTTTGAGAGCCAGAATTTTGGTTTTCATGATATTTAGTAAACCTTGCTAATTTCACTACAACCCGACCCGACCAGATGATTTATCAAACATCATATTGATGTGTTTAGATACACTGAAATCGGAAAAAACATGGCCATAGCCGGAAGTTTATGAGTATGGCACAATCTGAAAAATCAGACGTGGAGGCATCTTTCGATCGCACCATAACAGGAAAGTATAAACAGCACAATTGACACCTACAAATCGCCTTGGGAAAACCAGGATATACAGGCGATTCACTTCACGTAAAACTCCTGGGAGGGTTGGAAGCTCCGTGATTTATCACGGAGAGGAAA
>NZ_JARPLU010000190.1:0-8082 GCF_032349615.1 Limnospira sp. PMC 1279.21
TTTGGTCTTCTTAGTCATCTCGTCCTCTCCATTATACGTCCTAACTTTCCTGTCTGGTGCTATATCCGCTAAATATTCTGAACTACACACAACTGTTAAACAAAATACAGAAGACATCAATAGATTAGCAGCTTCAATAAGAAAAGAGACTAGAGAAGAGAGAAAAATAATCTGGCTGGTTTTCAGACATATTGAAAAATATTTAACTAAAACAACTGATGATCATGGACTTCATTTAAGAGACAACGAAATCAACAACAATGGACTCTAATGTATTACCAGATATAGTCAAACTGGGAACTGATGGCATTACAGTTTTTTTAGTCTGGCAGTTAATGAAGCAAAACCAGAAACTGATATCAGAGGTTAACTCCAGAGACAACGAACTAATGAAGCTGATTGACACAATCCTAAATCAATATAGGCAGTACCCAACAGAATTAAGCGATCGCACTAGCCGAATTAACCGTCCCAGAGCAGAAAGCAATGAGTAAGTTATCATACTGGCCCAATGGATGACAGCCTACTGGGAAAATGGACAAAATAAGTACAAATTCCCACCTAGGACAAAAAAGCGATCGCATTAAATCCCTTGACACCAATCTGTACTCGCACAAAACGACAAGGGTAAACGCTTCATTGTATCATTTGATTGAAGTCTTGGAGGCGATCGCCAAGATTTGCCAACGGCTAAACGGACTCAAAAGGATTAAATTTCTGAAAAATGCCCAGACCTACTGTGATTATTCCCGGCTATTTTGCCTCATTCAAAGACTATCAGGAGTTAGCACAATCTCTGGAAAAGGAAGGGATACCGACCCTTATTGTTCCCATCAAAAAACTTGATTGGTTGCCGACAGTGGGAGGCAGATCAATGGTACCGATTTTGCGTAAAATTAATACGACAGTACAGCAAACTCGGCTTCAGTATAATTCTGATCAAGTTAACTTAATTGGTCATTCGGCTGGGGGTTGGATTGCCAGAATTTATATGGGAGAAAAACCCTATACTATTCATAATGATGTTAATGAAGATACTCAGGGTTTGTGGAATGCGCGACCATATATAAAGAGTCTCATCACCTTGGGAACTCCCCATATGAGTCGGGAACAATGGACTCGCAAAAATTTAGATTTTGTTAAGTTTAATTATCCCGGTGCATTCTATGAAGATATCCGCTATGTTTGTATCGCTGGTAAAGCGATTATGGGGGGACGTAAGCGAGGACAAATACTAGCTTATAATAGCTATAAAATCACTGTGGGGGTGGGAAATACTTGGGGTGATGGCATTACACCTGTTGAGGCTGCCCATTTAGAAGGGGCAGAAAATATCACGTTAGATAATGTTTGGCATTCCCCCAGTTCCCCAGGAAAGTGGTATGGTTCTATTGAGGTAATTCCTGAGTGGATTGATCAATTAAATTGAGGAAATGGTGGTGAAAGTTACAGAACAAAACATCAAACTAGATAAGTTTTTGAAACTGTCGGGGTTAGTGGAAAGTGGCGGACAGGCTAAGGCTTTTATTCAGTCGGGTTATGTGATGGTTAATGGACAAATAGAAACTAGACGGGGACGGAAATTAATAGAAGGCGATCGCGTAACTTTTAACGGGGAAACTTTCCCAGTTACCATACCAGATAAAATCTGACCCAATTCGGCTAATTTTAAGCAAAAACTACGGTGCGATTACCATAGGCTAAAACACGATGTTGGAGGTGAAGACGGACAGCGCGAGATAAGACTAATCGTTCTAAATCTTTTCCTTTGCGAACCAAGTCAGCAACTGTATCTCGGTGGCTGACACGAACAACATCTTGTTCTATTATAGGTCCTTCATCGAGATCGGCGGTGACATAATGGGCGGTGGCACCGATAATTTTAACGCCGCGATCATAGGCGCGCTGATAGGGATTAGCTCCCGGAAAAGCAGGTAAAAAAGAGTGATGAATATTAATGATTGAAGGGAAACTACTAACAAATTGAGGGCTGAGAATTTGCATATATTTAGCTAAAACTACTAAATCTATTTTGTGTTGTCTTAATAACTCCAACTGCTGGGTTTCTTGCTCGTTTTTGTTGTCGGGAGTAATGGGGATATGATGAAAGGCGATCGCCAACTGATCCGCAATAGGTTTAAGGTCGGGATGATTACTAATAATTAGGGGAATTTCCGCCGGCATTTCTTTAGCTTGCCATCGCCATAACAGGTCTAATAAACAATGGTCTTGCTTAGTCACCCAGATGGCAATTCGGGGAATAGTATCGGAAAAATGTAGTTGCCAATTAGCCTCTAAAGGTTTGGCGATCGCACTAAAAGCCGGCGCAATCACATCTCTGGGCAAATTAAAGTCTTTTAATTCCCATTCAATCCTAGTTAAAAATAATTGGGCTGAAGCATCAGTATGTTGATCAGCGTGAATAATATTGCCACCATTAGAGTAGATAAAATTGGCAATTTTAGCCACCAGTCCACGACGGTCAGGACAGAAAACCAGTAAAGTAGCAGTAGGTGATTTCATCTTAATTTGGCTGTTGGTTTGATGGTTAATGTTAAAGATACTTGTCTCGTAGCTTCACAGATTTGATCACTATAGCTTCCACAGCGATCGCAATATCCCAGGCTTCTGCTAAAATTTTATGCTCCGGGGTAGTATAATCTTGCCATTGAGGTATAGTCAAATTAGAAACATCACAGGGAAACAGATGGGAGGATTCTTTAATTAAGCAACGATTCCGGCGAATCATGACCTCTGTATTGAGGGTTATAACTAATTCTTTCCTAATCATTTTCAAGGCGCTAAGAATTTGGGAACGGTCAGGGACTTTAGCGGTAGGATTTCCGGCATTTTCCAGTTGATCACAAAAGGCGATCGCATGAATAATTCTATTATATCGCTCCACTTGCATCCAAATAGCTATTAAAGATTTATGTCGCCAAGTCGTGATAATTTTGAGGGTCTCATCAATAATTAAGCCGAAACAGGCGATCGCATGAATGACTACCAAAACCGTTTGAGAGGCTGGAAAAATCCCAATTAGTATCCCATAACTGAGTAAGACTAAACCCATAGCCAGCAAAGTTTTTAATCCCTCCTGCAACAACTTTTTGAAAGTAGCAGGTCGGTAGACTCGGTTGATACCTAGTCCGCTGAGGTGTTTCAGTTCTCCTCGGCTAATTTCTAAACCTTCTAAATCAGGTGTCATTGCTGGGTATTTGGGTTTATTTTATCTGGGAGTTACCATTATAATTCTCTGCTAAAGTGGCGATCAAATTTTTCTCTTTAGACTGTTTGATAGATTTTTGATAAGCCCATTCTGGGGTAATTGGTAGAGGTTTTTTAAGTTCATTATACTGCTCATTTAAGGATACTAATTTTTCCAGTTCAACAATCAGATCCTGGGGATTAACGAGACAATAAAGCAAGAATTTATCATAAGCATCTCCCATTTGTTCATAGACACGAGAAGCGGATAAGTGGTTAGTAGCCCTATCCATAGGATTGAGAAAAGTCAATAAAGGAGCCAAACTCGCCACCATAATTGAAAATACAATATATAATCCATAGCTTGCGCCATTTTCCGCCTGCAAATCTGCGATCGCTTGCACACTAGCGGCGGCGGCTAAAACGGTGCTGGGAATACCGATATATAAATTAGTGTGAGACCAACGAACTGACACATAAAGATGCGCCCAAGACATAATTCTACATAAATTTCTTCTATCTTCGGCTCTGGCGAGAATATCCTCTCGTTTAACCAATTCATTCATTCTATCGATGTCCCTAGTATTTTTCTAGCACAGTGAGGTTGATTTTTCAGGTGGTAACTGCGCTAAGAAATTATACGATATAGTGTGCGACTACGAAACAGGAGAGCGACTCGAAGTGACGGGTAAGCCGATCATAAAAGTTGTTCCGGCTTCAGTTTTGGGAGTGACTCCCTGGGGTAGCCATTCAGCAAGACAGGGAGAATAGACCATTATTTCCCCTTCCATTGGCTTGAGTAAATCTTGGACGATCGCCAAACCCAGGCCAGTACCAGGGATATTCCCTTGAGCCTGAATACCCCGATATCCTCTTTCAAATAGACGATCGCGATCGCCTGGGGGAATTCCCGGTCCGGTGTCACTGATAGCAATAGCCACACCGGGAGCCGGCCAATGGTCGATCGCATAATTCTCGGCCACTTTCAGATAAATCTCGCCGCCGGGGGGAGTATATTTAAGTGCATTATCCAAAAGATTGCTAATCACCTCCCGCAGGGCCTTAGCATTTCCTCTGACTGTAGGGACTTTTGGGGGAATTTCGGCAATACATATAAGTTTTCGTTCATCGGCGATCGCACAAGTGGCCGTCCATAGGGGGTTAATAATCTCCTGAACCTTAATCGGTTCAATAATATCAGTAGCAGGTAGCAAAACCGGGGACTTAGCCACTGGTGTCGGAGGTTCGGGGCTAGTGTTTACATATTCTACTGTGGGTGTTTGGCTATCTTCAATGGAGGAAAAGGGGAGACTGAGGAGATTTTCTCCTCTTTCCGCAGTGCGATCGACCTGTTGGAGTAGTTCCTCAATGCGATCGCTTTGGCTGAGGATATTATCAGCGAGTTTATAGTTACGGTCATCGGGATTGAGGCGCTTTAGCAAAAGTTTCCCAAAGGTCCGCAAAGCAGTCAGGGGACTTTTTAGCTGATGCAATAACCCCTGTAGAGTTTGGTATTCTTGGCTTTGTAGCTGATATTGTTGTCTAACTTCCTGTTGTAGCCATTGAGAACGTCGATCCAAAATACACGCAGTAGTAAGAGTATGAGCGATCGCCCTCAGTTGTCGCTGTTCCTGGGAATTCCAGGGTCGGTCATCGCGACCTGTCACCAAAAAACCCATCACCATGCGATCGTGAATTAGGGGGAGGACCTGTTTTTGAGGAGAATCAACATTTTGCCAGTCCGACTCTGGGGGTTGGTCCCCGAATGATTCCACTTCTTCTGTCTCTGTCCTCGCAATATTTTCTGATGGGGGAGCTAACCTGGGGAGGAGACTAGGTTTAACAGACCAGGTAAAATCCAACTGGGGTAGTTGGATCAGAACTTGATCATCAGACCATGACCGAGGTATTTCTGGATAAGCAGCGATCGGGATCAGTTTTCCTGGCTGACCCGCCGCCCAATCTTCTGCCAGATATACCACACTTAAAGAGGCTCCCCAACCCGTGATTAGGGAAACTTGAGCTTGACAAAGGGTGATAAATTCCGAACTGGTAGCCATGAGCAAGGTTTATTAACAATTAATTTGATACCCTTTAGCCCTCACAACGAGATCCCTCCCTACCAGGGGATAACTAATTTGCCCCGTGGTATGGTAAACTAACTCGACCCAGAAACCATCAAACTTGATCTCAACGGCGCTATCCCGATTATATAGTAGTCTGGATTTCACAGGCCATGGCTGTCCACTTTTGCCTTTTGAGGAATGGGACCCTAATCAACTCAACTTGGGGGTCAAACCATCTAGGGATAATCCCTTGAGTTCCCAAAACTGGGCGATTATTTTTTATTTGTATCAATGTATTAAAATCTATTGAAATTTCTGGCCAGAAGATATATAATTCACTCGTATTTGGTAGCTAGATTTACACCCATCTGCTCAAAGAGGAGGTAAAGAAATTGGCTAGAAGACGTAAGCGCAAGAGCCGTCGCAGACAAGAAGGACGGCGCATTCTTGAGTGCGTGCCTCAATATAGCATTTCCAGTGGCGAAGATAAACCGGTAACCGCCGCCCGCAAGTATATTCACTCTGAGGGCATAATTCCTCCGGCTTTGCTACTGGTCAAAAGAAACGAACACACGACCGATCGCTATTTCTGGGCCGAAAAAGGTCTATTTGGTGCTCAGTATGTCGAAGAAAACCATTTTTTGTTCCCCAGCCTAAAGCATATTGCTGAAAAAAACAATAACCTGGTGACGACAACCGCGAGAGTTTAATTGTGGATGTTGTAACTGACAACATCATTTTTTTTGTCAGGATTCCGCCATATTTTGGGAGATCAAACTGTTCCGAACAGGGAGATTAACCAGACATTGGTTTGTCATCGGATTAACTTAATGTCGGCAGGAGTCTCCCGTTATACCAGAAGTTAACGGGAGGAAGATGCCGCCAACTGGGTATGAAAACCCTCCCTCGCGCTTGGCTTGGGGAGAGGGCGGGAAACTAGGCGGCTAATTATTGGTCGTGCTAGGAGAGTGGGTGCCAAAAGTTAGAGCGGGTTGCTATTAGCCTTAAATGTTCTCTGATTGTTTAGAAGCGAGAGCTTGTTTTAAGGTAGCCAGTTCATCCCTATGGGCTGTAACCCGAATCATACTCTCGGTTCTGCTCTCAGAACTTTTAACGGCTTCCAGTTGTAGGAACACCTGCTCTGGTCGCTTGGCCTTTTGCCAATAAAAAAAGCCAGCGAGAGGAGAAAACAGCACCAGGGCGAGAAAACCATAGCCAGAAGCGGGGATAGCCATTGACATCACCAAACCCAAACACAGGCTACCAATAGCGGTTAACAGGGTGAGAAAAATGGCCATGAACCAACTGGGGCGGACTAAGCCTTCATAGGTGATCGAATTTTCCTGGCGATCAATAGCGATCGCACGGTAGGCTCGCGAGTGAAAATAATTCTGAATTTGCTCTAGGAGAGTGTCCGCGTCTTGGGGGACACAGATAGTTTGCTGCTCAGTTCGCTCCTTAACCGAAGCCTTGATAAAGAAAAACAGACCGACAGCCAATAACAGGGTCAGAAAAAAGGTGGATGGAATAACAGGAATGGTCATAAATTTCGGGAACGACTAGCGGACACTATATTATTTTACGGCCATTGGTGTAGTCATACCAAAGTTGAGCCAGTTCTCCTGCTAGGGGACGACACTCGGGTAAAACTTGGTACATTCGGCGGGGTCTTCCTCGACCGTCAACTTTTTGCCAATATCCGCTAATAGTTCCCTCCCGTTCCAAAAACTTCAAAGCGCTATAGAGAACGGTATCTGAGAGACGATAGATCCTATATTCTTGCTCCAAGCGTTTAATCAACTCAGTTCCATAGGAGTCCTCACCCAAAAAGACCGATAAGACATAGCAAACCGCTAACTCCCGATTGAGATAAATCGGCGGCGGGTCTTGAAAAAATCGATAGATATCCTCAAAGGTCATCAGCCTGTCCCACTCCACATCCTTATCCTTACCTGTTTATGAAAACAGCAAGGGGTGTTCATTGACTTTTGACATCTAATTTATCGCGTTTTTCAACCAGCGTTTGGTCAATGAAATCACTATTTGAGGATATTTTGAGGATATTTTGACTAACTGGCTTTGCGATCGCCAATTAACTGATAACACTCAGCCACAGAAGCACCCTCAGCCATAGCAGCCGCCAGGGCTTCTAATGCTGACCAGTTTTGCTTGAGCAAAGTTTTAGCCTGTAAGATAGCCCAGCGTTCCTTAATTTCAGCATCTTGAGGTGAGCGCCCTAATTGAGTCCATAAGCGCCTAATATTTTGGCGATCGGAAAGTCCCCCCAGAGCCTGATCATAAACCAAAATTTCGGCAGCAATACCCGCCATCCAAACCTTACAGTATTTATCGATCGCTTCTGAGGAAATCACGCCATGGTCAAGTTGTTCCATCAACTCGACATCATTAAAGCGGACTCCTCCTTGGGCTTTTTGTCCTTGTCTAAAGGCTTCCCAAGCGGTCAGCGCATATCCTTCCACGGGAACACCCAACAAATAAGCCATTAAAAAGTGACCAGCTTCGTGGTGGACAATGCGATCGCGCCGGGAACCAGAAGAACCGGCGAACCAATCCACTAAAATAGTGGAGCCTTGACCCTGTAGGCTAAAAGTATCCAGAGTAGCCAATCCCAATAATACAAACACCATTCCGGCTGGGACGGCGGCGGATATGTGAAACAGAGGCGCTACCAGGGTAGTTAAAGTCAGGGTAAAAATAGTAATCGCAATCAGATTTAAAGAAGTATCCCGCATTTATCACGTAAAACTCCTGGGAGGGTTGGAAGCTCCGTGATTGATCACGGAGAGGA
>NZ_JARPLU010000191.1:0-7936 GCF_032349615.1 Limnospira sp. PMC 1279.21
CCCAGCGGGGGTTCTGATGGTCTCGATTGAGCCATTGTCGTCCCATCTGCGGAGTATTCTTTCATGGACTCCAAGGATTTGGGCCGCTTCCTTGGGTTTGACATATCTGGCAATAGGTTTATCCTCAACTCTTCTCGCTTCTTATACCATATTGCCCTAAAATATTAACCTAATTTGAGATTAAATCATGCTCCTATGAGACGAAAGGGTTTTAATTCGATTGGTAGCCCCTGAGTTGATAGCCTTTAGTCCAATGGTAGCATTAGTCAAGCCCCATGAACAGTAATTAGCCTGGGAGTTAGGTTAAAATTTGTTGCTTACGGCTTGCATTTGGGGGTAGTTGGGTGTCGTCAACATCATCAATGGTAATATTTACCTGGATGGTAGCCTGAGCTCTGGTTAGGGCTATAGTCTAGGTGGTTCACCTTGATATAGATACTTTCAGCACCCGGTGGCTATAAAGAGTCTGGACTTCCTGATTGCTAGATGCCTCCCCTACTACGTTGTCAATGATGATAATATGTGTGTTGGCAGTTCCGATGTTAAAAGCTCCTTAAATCGCTTATGAATTTTTCCCCTAGTGGATCGGAATCTTTACCTAATAATGCGGACTACCGACAATTGGATCGCTCTCAACTGTCGGAGATGATGCAGCGATACATTGAGGTGAAAGACCAATATCCCCATGCTTTACTGTTTTTTCGGGTGGGGGATTTCTTTGAGTGTTTTTTTCAGGATGCCGTTACAATTGCCCGCGAATTAGAGTTGGTTCAAACTACTAAATCGGCAGGAAAGGAAATTGGTCGGGTCCCCATGACTGGCGTGCCTTTTGAGCACGTTTACCGCTATAGCAATATGTTGCTGGAAAAGGGCTATCCGGTGGTGATTTGTGATCAGGTGGAAGATGCGGCGATCGCTGCTAAAGAACGACGACAGGTTAAGCGAGAAATTACCCGCATTTTGACTCCCGGAACTTTGACTGATGACCAAATGCTGCCAGGTCGCCAGAATAATTTTTTGGCGGCGGTGGTCATAGCTGGAGACCACTGGGGTCTGGCTTATGCTGATGTGTCAACGGGAGAGTTTTTGGCTACTCAATCTCAGAATTTGGAACATTTGACTCAGGAATTGATGCGGTTACAACCTTCGGAAATATTGTTCCCTACTCATGCGCCTGATTTAGGTAAAATGTTACGACCAGGACAGAAAAGTGAGAGTTTGCCTGATTGTTTGCCTGCGGACTTTTGCTATTCTTTGCGCTCCCAAATCCCTTTTACTTTGGGGGAAGCTAGGTCGCGAATTTTAGAAGAGTTTAAATTGCGATCACTTGAAGGTATTGGTTGCCACAATTTGCCCCTAGGAGTCAGAGCCGCTGGGGGACTTTTGGAATATCTGGAGGAAACCCAGAAACAAAATGCCGTGCCTTTACAACAGTTACATAGTTATACTCTTAGTGATTATCTGATTTTAGATTATCAAACTCGCCGAAATTTGGAAATTACCCAAACTATTCGTGATGGCACTTTGCAGGGGTCTCTATTATGGGCAATAGATCAAACTTCTACCGCTATGGGGGCTCGTGCTTTACGTCGTTGGTTGCTGCAACCTTTGCTGAGTATTAAGGGGATATGTTCCCGTTATGATACGATTCAAGAATTAATTAATAATGCCGAATTGCGACAAGACCTTCAGCAACTCTTACGGAAAATTTATGACTTGGAAAGGTTGACAGGGAGGGCTGCTAATGGTACCGCTAACGCTAAAGATTTGGTCAGTTTGGCTGATTCTTTATCGAAATTACCACAACTCGCAGCCTTGGCTAAGTCCGCAAAATCTCCCTATTTGAAGGCTTTACAAAATGTGCCTCCCTTGTTAGAAGAACTGGCACGAAAAATTAATAGTTATCTAGTCGAGTCCCCTCCTCTTTATTTAAAGGAAGGGGGATTAATTAAACCGGGGGTTGATCCGCAATTGGATCAAATGCAGGCTGGGGTGGCTGAAGACCAACAATGGATTGCTAATTTGGAAATTCAGGAACGGGAACGCACCGGAATTCCTACCCTCAAAGTGGGTTTTAACAAGACTTTTGGCTACTATATTAGCATTACTCGCTCTAAGTCTGATCAGGCTCCTGATGATTATATCCGTAAACAAACTCTCACCAATGAGGAACGTTACATCACCCCAGAGTTGAAAGAAAGAGAGGCGCGAATTTTAACCGCTAAGGAAGACCTTAATCAGCTTGAATATGAAATCTTTGCTCGCCTGCGAGACGAAGTGGGAGAACACACGGATTTAATTAGGGAAATTTCGCGGGCGATCGCCGCTATTGATGTATTATGTGGATTAGCTGAAATTGCTGTTTATCAGGGTTATTGTCGCCCGGAAATAGTCGGCGGACGGGAACTTAGAATTATAGAAGGTAGGCATCCTGTAGTCGAAAAATCTCTACCTGCTGGCTTTTTTGTGCCAAATACCGCCCAGTTGGGGAGCCCAGAGGTGACCCTACCGACGGCGGACATTTCGCCGCCTTCTCATCCAGATTTGATTATTTTAACAGGTCCTAATGCTAGTGGAAAAAGCTGTTATCTCCGACAAATTGGCTTGATTCAATTAATGGCACAAATCGGCAGCTTTGTTCCGGCTACTTCTGCTAAACTTAGCATTTGCGATCGCATTTTTACGCGAGTAGGCGCGGTGGATGACTTGGCTACAGGTCAATCTACCTTTATGGTAGAAATGAATGAAACTGCTAATATCCTTAACCATGCTACTCCCAAATCATTGGTTTTGTTAGATGAAATTGGTAGGGGAACTGCCACTTTTGATGGGTTGTCTATAGCCTGGTCAGTCGCCGAATATCTCGCTACTACTATTAAGGCTAGGACTATTTTTGCCACTCATTACCATGAGTTAAATGAACTGGCTTCCATTCTTGATAATGTCGCCAATTATCAGGTCACTGTCAAAGAATTGCCAGATAAAATTATCTTTTTGCATCAAGTTCAACCCGGCGGCGCTGATAAGTCCTACGGTATCGAAGCCGGACGCTTGGCGGGGTTGCCTGATGTCGTCATTAAACGCGCTAAACAGGTCATGCGACAAATTGAAAAACACAGCAAAATTGCTATGGGTTTGCGAAAGGGTATTCAAAAACCTCCTGCTAATACTACCAATATTCAACAGTTAAATATTTTTGAGGATGACCAGGAGTAATTATGGCTATATACATATAACCGCGATTTTGTCAATAAGTGGATTGGGGGCCGTCCCCAATTCCTCAAAAACTCGTGCATCGTGAATTTTAAATTGTTGCCGGATAATATTATATTTCGCGATATCATGGGGGTTGTAGTCTATTTTTTGGCGTGTAGACACAGCAAGCCCTTGGATGCGATTTCTTTGAGGATAGCAAAACCCCCATGCTCTCGTCAAGTATTTGAGAGTAATTAGCCATAAAATTGTATTAAATCTTAAAATACTTTTAAAAAACAAAACTATTTTGGCGAAACGATTAGGATAGCTTAATTATAGTTGGTGTTGTTCTAAGGGTTTTGATAGTGTCAGAATATATTTGAGATCAAAGTGTTCCCTGAGTTGTGAGAGCAAAATGAATGGACGTTTATAGACTACCAGCTTTATCAGATAACTACATATTTCTGCTGCATGACCCCGAACAGAATCAGGCGGCGGTAGTTGATCCAGCAGAAGCGGACCCGGTACTAGCAAAATTGTCGGAACTGGGTGCGGAACTGATAGCGATTTTTAATACCCATCACCACGCGGATCATGTGGGAGGAAATCGTGAATTGAGGAAGCATTTTCCCAATTTAACAGTATATGGAGGCGCAGAAGATCGCGATCGCATTCCCGGACAGGAAGTATTTTTAAAAGAAGGCGATCGCGTAGAATTTGGCGGTCGTAAAGCCGATGTATTCTTTGTTCCCGGTCATACTCGCGGTCATATTGCGTACTATTTTCCGGCTACCGATAAGGAAGGGGGGGAATTATTCTGCGGTGATACTTTATTTGCGGGGGGGTGTGGTCGCTTATTTGAAGGAACCCCTAGCCAGATGGTTAGTTCTCTGTCTAAATTGCGATCGCTACCCGATGATACACGGATCTGGTGCGCTCATGAATACACCTTAAACAACCTGAAATTTGCGCTAACAGTAGATGGTGATAATATCAACTTACGCGATCGCTTGGAAAAAGTCACCATAGCTCGCAGTCAAAACCAACCCACTATCCCCTCATTAATAGGCGTAGAAAAGGCAACTAATCCCTTTCTACGTTGGGATGAACCCGCATTACAGTTAGCCGTTCAAGGTAAAGATGATATCCAGACCTTTGCTCGGATCAGGGGAATGAAAGACCAGTTTTAGGGGTGGTCTAGTGGCGTGAGTAGCACTAAGTCAATCAGCATATCATCTGTAGATGGGGTGATCTTCCACCATCTACAGATATCAAATAACCGCCAATTTTCCGGGAAGATTGAGCTATCAACGCATCTGGTGTATCTTGTGAATTAACCAGTTTAGTTTAGCCTCTGCTACTATCATAAAATCTTGCATATTTTGGGTAAATTCGCAACCAAATAGTATATCTTGTTCAGGTTCAGAAGACTGATAACCCAATTGTCGAACCGTCCCGCGCATACGGTTAGCTAAACACCAACAAATCCCCTGATAAAATCTAGCTGAGAATTTAGAACTACTGCGGAGTTTGCTAGTTAGTTGATAGCGAGGAATTGCCAACAATTCCGTAGTTTCCACAGCTTCAACAGTAGCGACAGGAGCGCGGTTATCCAAAAAAGAAATTTCGCCTACTAATTCCCCTTGTGATAGATAAGCCAGGTCACGATCATGGTTATTATTAGAATGAATATATACCCTAAGTGTTCCGCTTAAAATAATATAAAGCGCGTTGATAGGTGTTCCTTCATGAATCAGTATTTCTCCTTGTTCCAAAGTCTGTAACCTACCTTGGTAAGCTACCCACCGCAGGTCATCTTCATCTAGTCCACCCAGGATAAATAGCGCCTTTTTAGATTTTTCATCCATCTTACTTTAACAACTGGTGGATTAGAGGTTGTGACAACAATATAATCAAAGGATAATGATTGATGGCAAAAATTATCAAGCATCAGATATTGAACAGCTAGATTGGACAGCTATTTGAGAGACTTCAGAAATTGAATTAAATTTTCATGAAACTTATTCGGCGCTTTCAGATAACAAGCATGACCAGCATTTTTAAGGATCGCTTTTTGACAATTCGGCATAGTTTGAATTAAGATATCAGCCTGACTAGGCGGCACAATTTGGTCATTACTTCCCCAAATAGCCAAAGTCGGTATTTGAATACCCTCAAGTTTTTCAGCCATTTTTAAAATACCCACCGGAGCCACAGCCACAAAGCCTCGTACTGACTCATGATGTTGAATTAGAAAGGGTAAACTATATCGACCACTCATAGAAGGAGAAACAATGACCGTGTTATGTAATTGTAAATTGTCAGTTAGCTTCACCAAAAATTGTACAGGTTCATCAGAGATAGTTTCCGAGGTTCCATAGCCGGGAAGATCCACAGCCACCACTCGATAATTTTGATTAGTCAATTGTTTGATGGTGCCGATTTCTTCCCAGGTTTTAGCGCGAAAACTAGCCCCATGTAATAATAAGACCGAAGGAGCATCAGGCTGACCTGCTTCTAAATAGTGAATATTTTTATTTTTAATCTGAATTGATTGAGATATAATAGGGGATTTCATAATTTCACAGAATTTACTCTTGACAGTTTCTCCAGTCTGATCATAGTCTTATCATATCCCATAGACTCCTGAACAGTCTCCCCTAGGTGAATCTAGTTAGTCCCCAAGTAAGGGTAGAAAACTATTCAGTCTAAATCACAACATTTTGCTAGGCTAGGAATGAAGAGTTAATTTGGTATCAATTTCCTATAGGTGCTATGGCAATCGACAGTTTACCTGAGTCAACACCCTCGACAGCAACAAATAAGCCACCAAAACCGAAAGTGGGTATGGTGACGATGTTCCGATTGGGTCTATTTCAAATGGGACTGGGGATTATGTCCTTGCTGACCCTGGGAGTCATTAATCGAGTAATGATTGATGAACTAAGGGTTCCAGCTCTCATGGCGACGGGTGCGATCGCTATGCACCAGTTCGTCTCTCCTAGCCGAGTGTGGTTTGGTCAACTCTCCGACGGAAAACCGATCTGGGGTCTACATCGCAGCGTTTATGTGTGGATGGGTGCGGCTCTGTTTACCACTACTTCTTTCCTGGCTATGCAGGTGACATGGCAATTGGGAACCAGTATTCAAAATTATGGTATGACAGGGATAAGCTATGTTTGGGCGGCATTATTAGCGGTAGTGTTTGCTTTCTATGGTTTAGCTCTCAGCGCCAGTTCTACCCCCTTCGCTGCTTTGTTATTTGATGTATCTGATGAAGATGACCGATCTAAACTGATCAGCATTGTCTGGTCTATGTTGATGGTGGGAATTGTAGTCGGAGCTATTATTAGTTCTAAAATTCTCAATCAGCAGGAAGTTGGCGAGATTGACCCGGTTTCTGCTAACCTACCCACCCCTGGGAGTATGGTTGATATATCCACCCTACAAGCAGCCATTAACCCCCTATTTATCATGGTTCCGACGATGGTATTTCTTCTGTGTATGGTGGCGACCTGGGGGGTAGAAAAGCGCTTTTCTCGATATAGTGATCGCTCTACTTTAGCAGACAGAGAAGACCAAATTACCCTAGGTCGTGCTTTACATATCCTCACCGCTAACCGCCAAACAGGTTGGTTTTTTACTTTCCTGTTAATTATGAGCATTAGCCTATTTATGCAGGATGCTGTACTAGAACCTTATGGGGGTGAAGTCTTTGGGATGTCAATTTCTGAAACCGCGCGATTAAATGCTTTTTTTGGGGTCGGAACTTTGGTGGGAATTGGCTCTACCGGATTTTTAGTTGTCCCGCGTATTGGTAAGAAAAATACCGTCCGTTTAGGTTGTGTGGGGGTAGCGATCGCCTTAGTATTGTTTATTATGGCGGGATTTACCACTAACCCCGAAATGCTCAAGGGTTCACTGTTGTTTTTTGGCTTGTTTTCTGGTATCTTAACTGCTGGCGCTATTAGTTTAATGCTAGACCTGACGGCCGCAGAAACTGCTGGAACTTTTATCGGCGCTTGGGGACTGGCTCAGGCTATGGCGCGGGGTTTAGCCACCGTATTGGGGGGAGCATTCCTAGACTTAGGTCGGTTCATATTTGAGGTTCCCGTTTTGGCTTATGGGACTGTATTTGCAACTCAGGCTGTAGGGATGATTTGCGCCATTAGTTTATTAAGCCGTGTCAATGTTCGAGAGTTTCAGGATAGCACTAAAAAAGCGATTTCTAAAATTCTCGAAAGCGAATTAGATTAATCAGTCAGTTTTTGATGTTGGTAGAGAGTTGAGGCGGGTAAATATGCCTTAATCGTCTCTACTCATCAACGGCGAATCGTTGCTCAAAAATAAGCGGACGATGGGACTCGAACCCAAACTAAAGTCGGAAGGGGTCGAGAATGGGGTCGCCCCCATCCCCTCCCATTCAAAACCGTACTTGAGACTTTCGCCTCATACGGCTCCTGATGTGGATGCCCAATTGGTCAGTGGTACAGTGTTGACTTCACCGCTTAGTCCTTCTTCTATAGCACAAAACAGAACAGTTAGGACGTATAATGGCAAGGATATCTACAGAAGACCCAAAATGCCAGCCCCCTACAGTTACGACCTTAGACAAAAAGTTATTAATGCAATTGAACTAGACGGTATACCCAAAACCGAAGCCAGTCAAGTTTTCCATGCCAGCAGGAACACTATCAATCTCTGGCTCCAAAGAAAAGAACACACCGGAGACTTCCTCCCC
>NZ_JARPLU010000192.1:0-7910 GCF_032349615.1 Limnospira sp. PMC 1279.21
GACCGTATACTCATTATTGAGTTGCGAATCTTTTTGGGTATTGTACCTTATTGTCATAAGATGTCAAGCAAATCTTGGATTAAATTCTGGCTCCCCAGAATTTTAGGTCTACCTACTATTATCTGCGATCGCAGCAGTTACATATCAGCATCTGCGATTAATTTCCAACGGGACTGGCCGGACTCGAACCGGCGACCTAGCGCTTCAGATTTGTGTGAGTTTCCCCACTCTCTGGACTATCCCTTCACCATAAGCACTCATAGAATGCTCTTAGGTGGTGGCCGTTATGTTCAAGAAGTCGTTTAATCCAACTCCCAAAACCAGTCTCTGCACCTTCTCCAACCGTAGGGGTTAGAGCTTGGCTCAAGATTACCTTATTCATGGTTCACATAAACTTAGGCTTCCTTGAGTTTGACCACATTCACACAAGGGGTTTCCCCACATGGTGCCCGATTCTTCAGGAGGCGCTTGCTCTATCCATCTGAGCCACAGCCCCAGTCATTTACTCTATGGTAACAGATTCTTGTGCTTATATGTTGATTTTTTAGACAATTTTAAAAAATTTGCCCGCCAAGTTAGCCCCAAGGGGTTGACAAAAGCCGGGGATTTCTGGTATTATATTGACATACTCTTACATAATCGGATATTTTCCAAAATAAAAAAACTGTCAATATTGCCATTATCATATAATAGTAGCATGAGTCTCCCCAAAAAGCTACCCCCTCCCCCAAAAAATGATTTTTTTTAACATTGCTTAATTTTTTGTTACAAAACTTAACATAACTATCAATGAACCCAGGTTTCATCCCAGGGACCACCTCCAGTTTCCAGGCCACAGAGGGAACTATGGGCTTCCAGAATTAAGCGTCCCTGTTGTCGGAGTTGTAGGGTTACTTCACCTTTCATAGTATCGCGACAGCAGAATTGCAAGCCATGATGAGTAGGGGCGCGTAGAGGAGTACCGGGGTAGGTAGTGGTAGCCTGGAGGGAAACTTGAAACCGTCCGTTGTCAGCTTGAATGTGCCAATCTCCCCAGGGTGCAATTTGCCAGTGAACTTGAGCATTCCAGGGGACAAACTCATAAAATTGACCGCGATAGTGAATACCGACCATAGCGACGGATTCGAGCCACCACAATACCGATCGCTTTCCGCCGCCTGCTGTGAGAGCCAAATCAGGAATATGGTCAAAACAGTTGCAGTTAACCCAAAACCACTTTCGAGGAAATGCGCCGCCCCAGTTTTTCTCACCGTAAGCGGGGGCGTTAGTAAACTGATAGAGTGTGCCATTCCAGTCAATCCAGCCAGTAGCCGAACCGTGAGCCATTAATATTTGCCATCCCGGTTCAAAAATCGGCAGAAATGATAGCCAGCCAGCGGTTGACTGTTGTTGTCCCCACCCATAAACGGGAGTGATAGTATATTCCCAACTACAGTTACGGGTTCCATCTTTGAGGCGACCTTGATGGTGGGTATCAGTTCCCTGATATCCTTGACGAATAAAGCGATCGAATAGTTGAGAGTCGAGATATCCGGGGGCAGATTTTAGGTCAGTGTCTCCCCAATGACCCAGAGCTAGGGTGTCGGTAGATGCCCAGAATTTATTGACATCAGGGAAAGTCCGACAGAGGTACTGGTCATCTGGTCCTAAAATTTGGGCAGCACCGCCGCTGTGGGGTTGTCCGCCGCTGGGGTCTTCAATGGAGTACATGAAGGCGAAAGTTTGACGGGGTTCGGGGAGAGTGACCCGATAATACCAGCCTTCAAAAAAACGGCGATCGCCGCCTTCCCAGTGATAACCATTGTGGGGGGTAGATAGAGCAGTAATGGGTTTCAAATCAAACATGGCAATCATAAAAACTCCTGTCTGGAGATTAGCGTTGGTGGCGGCTATGCACCGAAACCGTAGCCTTTCCTATTCCCGTTATTTACAGTTAGCGACGGTTCGCCTGGACGGACGACCGGCTAATCGGACGGTAGTATTTAGGGGGTTTATGACTAAGGGCGATCGCCTTAAATTTGTGACGGACACCCGCAGCCAAAAGGTGATAGAAATTGCCGAAAATCCTTGGGGTGAGGCTTGCTGGTATTTTCCGAAAACCCGAGAACAGTTCCGCATCTCTGGTCAGTTAACCATACTAGAGTACGCAGAGCATCTATGTGATCAGAGTTGGCAGGAGTTATCAGAGGCAGCCAAAAGTCAATTTTTCTGGCCGGATCCTGGTCAACAGCGCCACGGCGAAAGCCGCGCTAATTTTGACCCTCCCGACCCCATTCCCCAACAGCCACCCCCCAATTTTTCGGTCCTGCTGCTAACACCTGAGCGGGTAGATCATTTACAATTGCGCGGCGAGCCCCAGAATCGGACAATTTATGATGCTCAAAGTAATGGCACTTGGAAAGGGAAGGCGGTCAATCCTTAAATACCAGAACCGTCTAAAAATTCTTGGATGGCTCTGTTTTTAATCTGACAGCTAGAGCGCGTACCTTCAGAGGTAGTTAAGGTTTGATATTGTCCGTTATAGGTGCGGAAACCTGCTCCTACAGGGACTTTTTCCACCAACGCCACCCGTTCTTGCTGTAGGGATTCCATTTGCTGCTCTAGGGTTTCAATGCGATCTAGCAGAGTCCGAATGACTACGGCTTCTGAGTCAGGTAAACTGCCATGTTCAAGGGGGTTAACTTTGACACCGGAGCGGTAAACAATGCGACCAGGAACCCCTACTACTGTGCAGTTAGAGGGAACATCCCGCAAGACTACGGAACCCGCACCAATGCGGACATTATTACCAATTTGGAGATTACCGAGAACTTTGGCTCCGGCTCCGACGACTACATTTTCCCCTAGGGTGGGGTGACGTTTACCGCTTTCTTTACCTGTACCGCCGAGGGTTACGCCTTGGTAAATTAAGCAGAAGTCTCCGACAATGGCTGTTTCTCCAATGACTACACCCATACCATGATCGATGAAGACACCTTGACCTATGGTAGCCCCTGGGTGGATTTCAATGCCTGTAATAAATCGGGACAGGTGAGATATCAGACGGGGAATTAGGGGTAAACCGATACAGTACAACCAGTGAGCGAGACGGTGAAATAGCAACGCTTGCAGACCGGGGTAGCAGAACATGACTTCTAGCCAGTTCCGAGCGGCAGGGTCGCGATCGAAGATAATGCGAAAGTCGGCTCGAAGGGTCTTTAGCACAATCAATAACCAGTTTCTGTTAAACAAATTACTTATCTATGTTAACGGATGAGGGGCTAATACAAAAGTTTAAATGTCAGGATGTGATCAATTTTACCAGAAAGTTAGAATTTGGTAGATGGACACATACAGTAGTATAGGTTCATGATGGCCTCAAACGCCCAATGGTCGGGGGATACATCAGAAAAGGGAATTGGTAGCAGGTCAAAGCGTTTGGTAGCACAAGCATTTCTCAATGTGGCTTGGTCAATTTGAGCGATCGCTTTTGGTTGGTCCACTACAACAGGATTAACTGAACTGAGGGACTCACGGCTATTGTCGGTGGTTTCGGTGGTTTGGGCGGAAACGGGGGCGATCGCAGTTATTATCAATAAGCTGAGGGGGATTAACTCTTGTGCTTTCATCGGAAAATTTAAGCTCTCATTATGGGGCTATCTTCTTTAGTATAGCTGTTTTGATTCGGTTTATGGGGTGGTGAGTCTGCTTTCTGGTACGTTTAAGGATATGGTAGCTGTAGCCACCTGTATAGAGCAGGTTAACCAATAGGATTAGGGTTTGACCTAGGGGCGATCGCACTTGGGAAAATACTGTATAGCTTGACCATAATACTAACAGCAATTCCATTAGGGACACTAGGGAGCCATAATGTCGGGGGTCCCAGTAGGAAATTGGGCTGATAAAACGGTAGTTACTGAGCGGGAAAAAATGGCGATGGGCATCATCGTTATGAACTGGCAAATCTAATAAGTTATGCCAAATTATACTTATACACAAAACTTGAGCTATCAACCATCCCAACTTAAAGGCGATCGCCCAGGCTAAAATCGCCAAGGGGATAGAATGAAAAATAGCCACAATCCTTTGTATATGCTGGGAGTTATAAGCCTCTGACCAGATTTGAGATTCTGGCATTTTGGCGATAAATTTTGCCCAACCGTAGAATACAAAGATGGGAATATCTGGTAAAATACCTCCTAAAACAATGAATAAATTAGCATCGGGTTGGCTGGAATTTGCCAATAAAGCCAGATTAATAATTGCGTGACTGGGGGTATTCATAACCAAAATTAATTTTAGGGAATCAGAGTCAGGCGACCATTTTGCACATAATCAAAAATGCGATTAATTTGATGGCGTTCTAAATCATTAATCTGAGTGTCTGACAAGATAATTGACATTAATCCCAGATATTGGAGATAGGTCAGTTTCCCGGAAGTTAAGATTTGATTAATTAGTTGAGTAGGCGTTGTGGTTGAGTTTTGCTGATTATTCCAAGGCATAGTTTGGGCTTATTTACGGTTGAGTTAGGGATGGATAATTAATTTAGTCTGCCATTATCAATACTACCGGATTTTCCTGTCAATCATCAATTCCCACGATGCTTGTGGGTAAGGTTGGGGAGAGCCAATAAGTATAATTAACTATTGCTCATGGCTATGAAAGCGGCAAGTGAGAATGAAGTTGGAGTTTTGTAAAGTTATGTTAAGGTGTGTTGCAATACGTCACAAGTCTGAACAGAAACCTCCCCCTTGGCTGCAAGTTCGTGTTAGGATTTTGGCTTAGTAACTGACGAGATAAATTTTTGGGAGAAGACCTTTGACTCTACGGGTTGCTGTTGTCGGATCTGGTCCTGCGGGTTCATCCGCAGCCGAAACGCTAGTAAAAGCTGGAATTGAAACCTATTTATTCGAGCGCAAACTGGATAACGCCAAACCCTGTGGTGGTGCTATTCCTCTGTGTATGGTAAGTGAATTCGACCTGCCACCCGAAATCATTGATCGGCGGGTCAGAAAAATGAAAATGATTTCCCCCTCTAACCGTGAGGTGGATATCAATTTAGAAAATGAAAACGAATATATCGGAATGTGTCGTCGGGAGGTCCTCGACGGTTTCATGCGTGACCGTGCTGCTTCGTTGGGTGCTAACCTAATCAACGGTACTGTTCACAAATTAGAAATCCCCGCCAGCAGTGGCGAACCTTACACGATCCACTACAATGATCATTCTAGTGGTGATGCGGTAGGAACTGCCAAAACCCTGAAAGTAGATCTCGTCATTGGTGCTGATGGAGCTAACTCCCGTGTAGCCAAGGCTATTGACGCTGGGGATTATAATTATGCGATCGCCTTCCAAGAGCGGATTCGCATCCCGGCTGATAAAATGGCTTATTACGAAGATCGGGCGGAAATGTATGTAGGGAATGATGTTTCCCCGGACTTTTACGCTTGGGTGTTCCCGAAATATGATCACGTGGCGGTAGGAACCGGAACCATGAAGGTTAACCAAGCCATGATCAAAAAGCTGCAAGCTGGAATCCGTGCCCGCGCAGCCCATCGGATTGAAGGTGGTAAAATCATTAAAGTGGAAGCTCACCCAATTCCAGAACATCCCCGTCCTCGTCGGGTTGTGGGAAGGGTAGCCCTGGTGGGAGATGCAGCCGGAACCGTAACTAAGTCTTCTGGTGAAGGTATCTATTTTGCGGCTAAGTCTGGTCGTATGTGTGCTGAAACCATTGTGGAAACTTCCAACGCCGGTCAGCGTATCCCCACTGAAGATGATTTGAAACTGTATCTGAAACGCTGGGATAAACAGTATGGCATGACCTACCTAGTGCTGGATGTCCTGCAACGGGTATTCTACCGTTCTGATGCAAGTCGGGAAGCATTTGTAGAAATGTGTTCTGATCTCGATGTACAACGGATGACGTTTGACAGCTATCTGTATAAGACAGTTGTTCCGGCTAACCCGTTAGTACAAATGAAGATCACAGCCAAAACTGTGGGTAGTCTGCTACGCGGTCACGCCCTAGCGCCCTAGCGCCCTAACCTAGTTTAACCGAAAGTTACCGCCCCGCTCTCATCTCAAGAGACGGGGCTATCTTTTAGTTAAATATCTGACCAGCTATGGGCGGGTCAGGGGGGGTTATAAAGAATCTGTAATATAAAGGCGATCGCAGAACCCGCGGCTATTAGGTTATTGGTGAAAAATCAATGAAATCTAACAGGTGATGAGCTAATTGTAACTTAGTGCATCCGCTGATGTTCTGTTTTCTGCCATGGCGCGCGAGTAAGATAGCTTGGTTGGTGTCGCTACCAAAACCCGCCCCAGGTTGGTCAATGGGGTTAGCAACGATCGCATCTAAGTTTTTGCGCTGCAATTTTTCCCAAGCGGGGGCTAAAATATCTCCAGTTTGCGCCGCAAAGCCAACTAACTGCTGGTCGGGGCGTTTTTTTTGTGCCAATTGAGCGACAATATCGGGTACTGTTTCCAAGTCTAGTTGTTGAGGAAGCGATCGCTTAGGTAACTTTTCCGGGTGATAAGCCGTAGGTCGGACATCAGCGACCGCCGCCGCCATAATAGTCAGGTTGGCTGCGGGAAATAATGATAACATTGCCTCGGACATTTGCTGGGCGGTAGTCACACTAACTAAGGTAACCTCTGATAGAGTCTCCACCATCTCCAGATTATTCATGGGACCATGTACCATTGTCACCCGTGCGCCTCGGTGGACTGCGGCTTGAGCGATCGCTATTCCCATTTTACCAGTAGCGGGATTACCAATAAACCGCACCGGGTCTAAATGTTCGCGAGTTCCCCCGGCGGAAATCAGGACTTGTTTATTAGCGAGATCTCGATTTCCTTGGGTATGGAGTAGGGAATAAATATGGGCTAATATTTGTTGAGGTTCTGCCATACGTCCGGCTGCTGACACCTCAACTGATTGGCTGTCGGTATTATTAGGGGTATCGCAGGCGAGAATACCAGGAATGGGAGTAATGCTGTGAAAGCGACTATCTGTTAAAAGTAGTTGCCAATTTCGCGCCACCGCTGGCTGTTTCCACATTTCCCGGTTCATAGCTGGAACCAACAAAATCGGACAGGTGGAAGCCAAAACCGTATTAGTGAGCAAGTTATCCGCCATTCCGGTGGCTAGTTTACTGAGGGTATTGGCGGTTAGGGGTGCAATGACGAAAATATCAGCCCATTGTGCCAACTGAATATGAAGGGGGCGACCGTGGGTAGGCTGCCAAAAGTCGCGATCGCTATAACTGCGATCGCGCGATAAAGTAGCTAAAGTTAGGGGGGTAATAAATTGTTGAGCCGAGTCCGTGACGATAGTACGAACTTCCGCCCCCGATTTTGCCAAAGTGGAAACCACCTCACAAATTTTGTAGGCGGCTATTCCACCAGTTACCCCAATTAAAATACGTCGCCGGTCGGACATAAAAGCTAATAGCTGTATTAGTGATATTTGGTAGGCGCAGAAACCGGGTTTCTCACTAACCGATTTTTCCAGAAACCCGGTTTCTATATACTCCCACCCTGGGGAAATTGTGGTTTTGGGGTATCCTAGAATTCTTTAGGCTTCGTCATAGGCTTCTAAATCCAATAAGTGAATATAAGGTTCAACCAATTCTGGACGCTGGAAAGCGATCGCTCTGAGTAAATGCCAATCCTGCAATCCCTCAAATGCGTTGCTGTAATTATCCACTTCCAAGCGGGAAGCTAACTGAGCCACATCATCTGCTGTCAATGCGGAAATCTTGGGCGAAGATTGAGTCAACATTTCCATCTCGCAATACCTGATACATTTACGCGACATTTTTCCGGTTGTTCCCGGACAATGCGACGATAGCACTATTACCCGTTAAGATAACAGAGGCGGTATCCCGCAAAGCTTTTAGAAAGATTCCAAAAGCACCGTA
>NZ_JARPLU010000193.1:0-7816 GCF_032349615.1 Limnospira sp. PMC 1279.21
CGGTGAGGGGAAACTATGGGCTATCATCTACCGACTCCAACCCGATACCCCTAAACAACTTTTCAACTGGTGACAATTACCGAGATGGGAATCGATACCCACATAATCCTTAGCAAGTCTCTAGTCTTTGGTGGTAATCACCCCGTGCGGAAACCGATACCAACATAATCAGTTCACCCCCAAAATCTTAGTCGTAGGTTGTAGGTAAAGCTATCTGTTAGGGGTAAAGTAGTTCTGGGTATTATCTGGACATGATAGGGTAAGCATTCATATAAACCCGTAATTAGACTGTTGCAGTTAGACTGTTGGCACTTGACCTAATGAAAAAATTGACATTTAATGAGACTGTTGCAGTTAGACTGTTAGCAAAAAATACATAGACACCCCCTACAGTCAGAAACCATAGGGGGTGATTAAGTTATTGGGGTATGTGGTTAGCTGTTAGGCTGTTAGGCTGTTAGGTGTTAGGGCTTACGCCAACCATCATCATCAATATCATCTCTGTTGATTGGGAGATGGGGTGATTGCTTTTTATCTTCTATAGCACTAGTCAATACGGTTAGGACGCAGCCTTGAGAACAGAATCCATGGCATCATGGAGAGAATCAAACTGCGTCCTAACCACCTTGACTAATGCTATAGTGCCTTTCGACGCCGACAAAATCTCTACGCCAAAACGCCATCAGGACTCGAGCGAGCACTCTCGGTACAGCGTTTAATCCATAATTGGGTTAGACCGCGATGGTCGAGTTGGGAGACTCCTGCCATGGCGCTCGGTTTCGCCTCACGAGCGGTGAGTGTTGGCCCAAGGCTTTCTCTGAGGAGCTTTCGAGACTTGCCACCTTAAGTGACCAGTACCGTCAAATTAGGAGCCGTGTGCTGGGAAACTCGCAAGCACGGTTTTGTATGGGAGGGGGAGATGGCGACATCTCTCTCGACCCCTACTCAAATAGTCTCACGTTGGGTGCATCTCAGTTAAGAAATGAGTAATTGTACTTAGTGCAACCTTCACCCACAGCCCTACATAATGAGCGAAGCACCACTCACCCTCCCTCTACTCATGGATTCTCAGAAACCAGCTCAACTCCAGCAACACCTTGACGCGATTGCGGCCATTCTCTACAGCGAAGCTAACCCTGCTGAACTCACCGCCCTTGAAGCCATTGAGAAGAGTGTTCGTGCTCTTACTCAAGAACACGTCTTGCCTCAACTAGGAGTTTTTTTATCGACCAGGCAACAGACCGCCACAGCGGAAAACAACTCACCCTGACCAGTATCCTCGGTAAACTCACCCTCACTACCGCTCAAGGTCAACAACTGCAAGTGAAGCCAGGGACTCGTTGGAGTCCATACTTTGAGAAGTGTTGCTTGCTCGTTAGTGCTAATAACGCTTACCAACGAGCCGAAGAGGATATCACGATACTGACCGGGATGAGCATCTCCCACAGTACGCTCCAACGCCTTGTACAGCGAGAGGACTGGTGTGAGGTGGAGATAACTGACCCCCCACACGGAACTGAGCCTAGATGGAGGAATGGTTCGCCTGCCCACTGAGGAGAGTCAACCCTGTGAGTGGAGAGAATACAAAGGGTTAAATGTTCATGAGCAAGGGGGTGTAGCGTTCTTTAAAGATAATCAAGGACTACTGGAGTGGGGTGAATGCCCAACCCCTAGGGGAGCAGTTTACCTGTCTTGGAGATGGTCATGAGGGGGTGTGGAACATTGTCAGTGAGATGGGGACATCACAGCAACGGATGGAAGTGCTCGATTGGTATCTAATAATGGAAAATGCCAACAAGGTGCAAGGAACACCGGCTCAACAGTCGCAGATGCGAGCACTGCTATGGCGAGGAGAGACCCAGAAGGCAATTGAGTATCTACGCCCAGAGCCATGTCGGGGAGCGACGGGGTTTATCAATTACTTAAAGCATCACCAGACTAGGATTATAGACTACCAGGCTGGGCAGGAAGCGGGGCAATCGATTGGTTCGGGTCGGGTGGAGTCGTTGGTGAAACAAATTGGGATGAGGGTGAAGTTGCCGGGGGCACAATGGCGAAAGGAGAATGTGCCGAAGGTGTTGAGGCGTCGCTGTGCCTACCTAAATGGCGCGTTAGCTGCTTAATCAGGGTAAGAGTAGATTTTTGCCCTGAGTAATTATACTCATCTCCTAATTGAGATGCACCCATCTATTTAATTAGTGCTACCACTTCTTATAAGGTAAGAACTTACCACACATAATCACCTGGACACGATCGCCCTTAGGATCTTCAACCTTTTCCACATCGAGGGTAAAATCGATCGCACTCATGATACCATCCCCAAACTTTTCATGGATTACCTCTTTTATAGGCATCCCATACACCTGCATGATTTCATAAAAACGATAAATCAGAGGATCAGAAGGAATAACAGGATCTAAAGAACCCTTGAGAGGAGGCACAGTCAACTCATCCGCTAACTCCGCAGGTAAACCCAAAGCCTCCACCAACTTTTTGGCTTCAGCCTCATCCGCACTCGCCTGACGATAAATCACTGACGCAATCCAAACCTCATCCCGTCCTAAAAGTTGCTCCAACTCAGTAAAACTAACGCCTCTTGCTTTCTTAGCAGCCAATAATTTTTCAGTAATAGGTGCAGTCATTTAAAATTCTCCTTATTTGTTGATTTTTTGATTGGTAAACATGGTAGTCCTAAATAACTTGTAATATTGAGTCCAGATAAATAGCAATAGTGGAAACCCCCAGAATTAGGAGATTTAGGGGGCAAAAACCCCGACTTTTGATATAACTGATTATCCAAACTTGTAAACCATTAGCCTTCATTGCCCCCTTGTTAAGGGAGGTAAGGGGAGATCTGATCTTACAATTCAAAAGGACTACCATAAATAAATTAATTGTTTTGTTGAGACTCCCCCCTTATTAAGAGGGTTGGGGGGGGATCTAGCCCCAAATTTGCGGGGAACAGACAAGGATCTAATCCCTTTCCCAAAGGAACTTACGATCCGATTCAGCAATAGCCAGATCATTGATACTCGCAAATCGATATTGCATCAAACCATTTTCCGCAAATTCCCACATCTCATTACCATAGGCACGATACCACTGGTTAGATGAATCATGCCACTCATACTCAAACCGCACCGCAATGCGATCGCCCGTAAAAGCCCATAGCTCCTTACGCAAACGATAATCCAACTCCGTTGCCCATTTACGATACAAAAAAGCCTTAATCTCCTTCCTACCAGACAAAAACTCATCACGATTGCGCCATTGAGAATCAACCGTATAAGCTAAAACAACCTTTTCAGGATCTCTGATATTCCAAGCATCCTCAGCCATCTTGACCTTTTGAGTCGCCGTCTCTAGGGTAAAAGGAGGAAAAGGGGGTTTAGATTCAGTTACCATAATCACCTTCCTAAGCCACCCTCGCTTCTTCCACGGCGCGAGTTTCTCGGTATAAATGTTCCTCCATCGCCACCTTCAAATCATGATAGGCGGGATGTTCTTCCACCTCAAGACGATTGCGAGGACGAGGAAAAGGCACATCCAACACCTGAGCAATACCGGCCGCCGGACCTTTGGTCATCATAATAATCTTATCAGACAGTAACAAAGCCTCATCAATACTGTGAGTAATCATGATTACAGTTTTGCGATGTTCTTCCCAAATTCGCTCGATTTCTTCCTGCAAAAAACCACGAGTTAGAGCATCTAGCGCCCCAAAAGGCTCATCCATCAGCAAAATATCAGGATTAATAGCCAAAGCTCTGGCTATCCCTACCCTTTGCCTCATACCCCCTGATAACTCATGGGGATGTTTTTTTGCCGCCCCTTCCAGGTTCACCATTTGTAAATGCTCTTTTACAATTCTTTTTAAATTGGTAGGAGACATTTTCGGGTAAACCGTCTCCAGGGCAAAGCGGATATTTTCCTCCACCGTCATCCAAGGCATGAGGGCATAATTTTGGAACACCATACCACGATCAGGCCCCGGCCCTGTGATGGGTTCTTTGTTCATCATTACCGAGCCTGTGGTTGCCGAGGTTAAACCAGCGATAATACTCAATAAAGTAGATTTACCACAACCCGAAGGGCCAATGATACTGACAAAATTATTGTATTCAATATTGAGATTGATATTTTCAAGGGCGACAAAAGTTTTTTTCTTACTGCCAAATAAGCCATGCTTAGTAGAAAATACCTTTGATACTCCCCTTAAACATACCTGAACAGTATCTGGGGCTTCAAGATAAGTTAAATATTCTGGTTGATTAGATACAGTCATTATTTTTTACCGAAAGAAACAAGATTTTCAAGGAAGATAAAAATTTGGTCAAGTATTAAACCCACCAAACCGATGATGATAATGGCAACGATAATATTAGGTAAATATAGGTTATTCCATTCATTCCAGATGAAGTAACCTAACCCTGTGCCCAAAAGCATTTCTGCCGCCACGATTACCAACCAAGAAATACCCATACTGATTCTTAATCCCGAAATAATATTAGGTAGTGCCGCCGGAATAATTACCTTAAAAATAGTGCGCCAACGGGAAGCACCCAAAGTTCTCGCCACATCAAGATAATCGGAGTTAACATTACTAACCCCAAAAGCTGTATTGACAAGGGTAGGCCAAATACTACTGATTAAGATAATAAAAATACCTGTTTTTTCGGAATCTCGGAATAAATATAAACCCAAAGGCAACCAAGCCAAAGGAGAAACTGGTTTGAGTAACTGTACATAGGGGTTAAACGCTTTCGCAGCAATTTTAGAAATACCGATTAAAATGCCCAAGGGTACGGCAATCACCGAAGCCATAATATAACCGATTGCCACCCGTCGCAAACTAATCAATAAATTCCAACCAATACCCATATCATTAGGGCCATTATTGAAAAAAGGATTAGTCAACCACCACCACAACTCCTTAATAGTCAGAGAAGCGGTAGGTACTCCTTGGGAAAATAGTTCCAGATTTGCCCCTATTTCCCACGATGAGAGAAAAATGCCGAGGGAAATAAGGAATATCCCCAGCGCTTTTATGTTTTCATTTTCTAAGAATTGTTTAAATTTATTGTCTTGAGTAATATTCATCTTGACTGCAATTAGTGTTCTCTTTCTTGCCAAAACAACAAGGCAAACTCTGCATTAGTTTTACCCCCCTATCCACAAAAAATTGTGGAATTGATAAGTAACTATTCATTACCCCCTTATTAAGGGGCTAGGGAGGATAAACTCCTAGAAGCCAAACTCATCAATTTGAGCCTGTATATAGCCTTCTGGATCTTGAGGGTTAAATTCATCCAAAGCCAGGGTTTCCGTGCGATAAATATCATCAGGGGGAGTCTGTCCTAATTCCTGAGCCAATTCCCTCGCTAAATCCGTTAAAAACACATCCTGCCCGATTTCGTCATAACTACCATCAGCGATCAATTGGGCTGCCCTACCATTTCCTGAAATATCCCAACGGACTAACTGAGACGTAATCCAGTTAGCAAAACTCTGCCAAGGATAGGGGTCAAAATCGATGCGATCGGGTACATTAAAACTATTACCCAAACCATCTTCAAAATTACCCGTTAATACGGCTTTAACCACCTCCACAGGTTGATTAAGGAAAGATCTACCAGAAATAGCCTCGGCAATTTCCTCCCTATTTCCTGACTCACTAGCGTAATCCGTTGCCTGAATAATTGCTTTATTCAAAGCTCGGAAAGTATTAGGATTATCGTTTATCCAAGTATCACTGGCTGCAAAAGCACAACAGGGATGACCATCCCAAAGATCTTTGGTAAGTTTATAAATAAACCCTGCCCCTTCAAAAACGGCTCTTTGGTTAAAAGGATCAGGCATCAAGAAACCATCAATATCTCCAGCAATTAGCTGGGCAATACTATCTGGGGGAGGTACAGAGCGAATGGTAACATCAGTATCGGGATTAATACCACCAGTGGCGAGATAATATCTGAGCAGTAAATTGTGCATTGAATAAGGGAAAGGTACACCCAAAACAAAGCCTCTAAAATCTTCTGGCTTATTGACATTACCCCGATGCTTGTCGGCTATGGTAATGGCTTGACCATTAATATTTTCAATACTAGCCAGTTTCACTCCAAAGGTAGCCGAGCCTAATCCTAAAGTCATGGCGATGGGCATGGGGGCTAACATATGATAAGCATCCAATTCCCCCGCAATGGCGGAATCTCTTATCGCTCCCCAGCTTGGCATTCTGACGTTCTGAGTATTTAGACCATGTTTTTGATAAAAGCCCAAAGGCTGAGACATAATAATGGGAGTTGCACAGGTAATGGGAATAAAGCCCACTCGTAAATCTGTTTTTTCCAAATCCGATACATCTGGGGGAGGATCATCAGGATCAATTACCGTATCCCCACAAGCATTTACCAGGGTAACAAGGGCTGCACCGATGGCAATATTTTGTAAAAACTTACGGCGACTTACTTCCCCATTACGGATGGCATCCCCAAAAAACTGCCCAGATTTTGCTCCAAAGGCGGCAGAAAAGGCATTATCCAAACCTCCCGCTTGTTTTGCTAATTCCAAGACCAATTTTTCACGCTTGGGATTACCTTTACCCGCCATTTTCAAAAATAACTCTTTTCTTAGTTCGGCGGTACTCAGAGCATCGGCAATACCAAATGTTTGGGGTTTATATACTCCCATCTTGGTCAAGTCATTGATCATGTGCAAAGGATCACTGGGCATGGTTTCCATGAATTCCCAATGAGATTGACTTGGATGAAATTTACCACATTTAATACAAAGGTTTTCTACTCCTTTCCATTCATCTCGCTGAGATAAGACCGTCTTTGCGAATTTCATGATTATACATGTGAGTAGATAAACTGACCATGTGCATTAAACTGTTTTTCTCCGACATGAACTGTATCAATAGATACTTTTACCTGAAGTTTTTTCCCTTTTTTGCGCTCAACCATTTTATTTAACCAATATAAAATTGGCGCTGGTGCGTTGGCTGTTCGGCGGTGCGGGTGCTGGTTTGTTGTTAGTTGTCCAGTGTTTGTTGGCTCGTTGCCGGCTGGCCAGTTCGGGCGGGGCTGGCCGCTCTCTGTTTGGGCGCTGTAGTGGCTTGCGGGCGGGCGTTTGTTAGCTCGCTCGCTTTTTTTTTGCGGATAACAGGTTAGGCAATCCCCTTATTTAGGATAACCGCGGCCATTCTGTTTCCATAAAGTGCAACCTCTTGGTGCGAGACGTTTAGGAGTCAAATAAGGCTGCAATGCATGAAATAACCTCCTAGTAGGACTTTCACCCCTTGGTGAAATATAAGGGACTCGTACCCTGACCATCCCATAACTGTTTATATGTCCCAACGTTTGGTATAGAAATATACAAAACAAGGCAGGGAACTCAAGGTCAAAACGCCAAACCGGAAATCTTAATGATTCCTTAACAATTGCGTTGAGAGTAACGGCGATAGCCACCCCCAGTTTTGGGAATCACAAACCCGGGATTGAAGCGGGGAACGGAAGGCTCTGAGGTTTAACCTAACACCAAAAACGAGACCACTGCCAACCATCCAGGAGATTAGGGAAACCGAATGTCTGGCTTGAACCATCGTCATAAGTAGGCAGCGAAATAGGTTGTCACGCTGCGCTCAAAAGAGCAAGGGGAAAAGCAGGAAGTTTTTAGTATTACCTGCACAGACCTTTATAAGTAACCCCGGTGGATAGGACAAATCTAAAGATGGAATGCCCATATAAATGGAACGTTTAAACCTACATTCCGCAGGTTGACAGGGAATAAAAGATATGGTGCTAGTCTAGGCTAT
>NZ_JARPLU010000194.1:0-7813 GCF_032349615.1 Limnospira sp. PMC 1279.21
TCAAGCCGCTTTCACCCTTCACCGGACTTCCGAAACCCGGTGGCTTGTTGAGACTTTTAGAAACCCGGTTTCTTTTCCCATTTCTTTTCCCAGTAGCAGGGCGATCGCCACTTTAAGAAAAATCGACCCCGGAAATCTTAACCTGTAAATCAAGCCGCTTTCACCCTTCACCGGACTTCCGAAACCCGGTGGCTTGTTGAGACTTTTAGAAACCCGGTTTCTTTTCCCATTTCTTTTCCCAGTAGCAGGGCGATCGCCACTTTAAGAAAAATCGACCCCGGAAATCTTAACCTGTAAATCAAGCCGCTTTCACCCTTCACCGGACTTCCGAAACCCGGTGGCTTGTTGAGACTTTTAGAAACCCGGTTTCTTTTCCCAATTACCCTCACTTATGGAGAGGTTTCCCCCGTGGCTTTTCCTGATATTACTATTCCCGTGGACGCGATAATTTCAGCCGTTATATAACCAGCTATTCCGGCTGGGATTTTATTGATGGGGGAAAATCGGCGGGGGTGAATTGGCGACGTAATAGTAGGGAATTGGTGACTACACTCACCGAACTAAAAGCCATAAATGCCGCTGCTACCGAGGGACTGAAAACTATACCAAAACCTGGTAGCAGGACACCCGCCGCCATGGGTAAACCGATGGTATTATAAGCAAAAGCCCAGAACAGATTTTGGCGAATTTTGTTGAATGTTTGTTGACTCAACCGAATAGACTCCACTACGTCACCGAGTGCGTCTCCCATGAGTACAATATCAGCAGTTTCGATCGCCACATCAGTTCCGGTTCCCAAAGCGATCGCTACATCAGCCTGAGCTAAAGCCGGAGCATCATTAATCCCATCCCCCACCATGGCTACCCGGTGTCCTTGCTGTTGGTAAGCAGCGATCGCCTTAGCCTTATCTTCCGGTCGCACTTCTGCCAGCACCGACCCCTCAGACAATTGTAGCTCCGAAGCGATCGCCTCGGCTACCGAAAAGCGATCGCCTGTGAGTAGAACTACATTTAACCCCATTTTCTGGAGCCGTTCCACCGTCATTTTAGCATCAGACTTGAGGCGATCGCAAATACCAATCACCCCCACCAACTCATCACCCACAGTCACATATACCACCGTTTCTCCTGGTGGAATTATCGATAACACCGACTCCGACAAAATCACCCCACAGCCGCTCAAACCTTCTGCACTACCCACCCAAACTCTCTCTCCATCGACCATAGCAGCCGCACCCAGCCCCGTCTGAGTCACAAAACCTTCCGCATCTATAATAGGCAGGTTACGCCCTTCTAAGGCTCTACAGATGGCGGTAGCGATAGGGTGATGGGTTCCCTGTTCCACCGCCGCCGCCAATTGCAAAATCCGGTCATCACTAAAGCCGTGAGACAAACTAACGCAGGTAGTCACCTGGGGAGAAGCCGTCGTCAAAGTTCCCGTCTTATCAAAAACCACAGTGTGGAGTTGGTGAACCCTCTCTAGGATATCACCACCTTTAATCAATATACCTCGTTCCGCACCGATCGCAGAACCCACTAAAATAGCCGTAGGGGTAGCCAGTCCCAAAGCACAGGGACAAGCAATCACCAAAACAGCGATCGCCAATTTGAGACTCAATAGCAAAGGTGCATCAACCGCCAAATTCACCCCTCCCGAGGTCATCACCTCCGGCCAAATTTTAGTGCCAATTGTGTACCAAAAAATGAGAGTCAGCGTCGCCAAACCCATGACCAGATAAGTAAAATATCCCGCCACCTTATCCGCCAAAAATTGAATCGGTGCTTTGCGAGTTTGAGCCGTTTCTACTAAACTGATAATTTGGGCAACAGTAGTTTCTTCTCCCGTGCGAGTTGCCGCAATTATCAGCCCTCCCGACTGGTTTAAAGTTCCCGCAAAAACCATTAAATCCCGTTGTTTAGTCACTGGGAAAGACTCTCCCGTGAGCATCGACTCATCAACCGTACTACTCCCCATAATCACCCTACCATCAACGGGGATTTTCTCACCCGGAAAAACCTTAACCAAATCCCCCACCCGCACCTGTTCCGCCGGAACCTCCACCGTCGGAGATGACCAGGCGATCGCCGAATTTTCCTGAGTTAGTTCAGGTAGTTGTGTCGAGAGAATCACCTGAGCCGTTGTCGGTTGCAAACCCCACAAAGCCTCAAAAGCCCTAGCCGCCCTAATTCTTGCTTGTTGTTCCAGGGTTTTTCCCAGCAAAATAAACCCCAACAGCATCACAGGTTCATCAAAGAAACACTCCCAACCCAACCGAGGAAATAACAGAGCCACCAAACTCGCAGTATAGGCGCTAATAGTCCCCAATCCCACGAGGGTATTCATATTAGGAGCATTTCGCGCCAGACTACGCACGCCATCCACTATAAGCGATCGGCCTGGGAATAGTAAAGCCAAAGTGGCTAACCCCCAGTGAAACCAAATACTACTCACTAGGGGAAGCCCTCCCCAAGCTATATGATGAAAGTGACCTATTCCCGACAGAAAAATCAGCACCCCACAAATAATCACCCGCCCAATTTGGTCGCGCATTTCTTGGCGGTGACGTTCCTCAAAAGTCAGCTTTTGGTGAGCCGCAGACCCATAACGCAGTTGACTATTAAACCCCGTTTCTGTTAAAATATCGGCCAGTTTTTGTGGATCGACTGTACCGGGTTCACATTCAACCGTCGCCACTTCCGTGGCTAAGTTAACCCGAACAGCAATCACCCCCTGCTGCTGGTTTAGTTGACGTTCTACCGCCATCACACAACCAGCGCATTTCATTCCCCCAACATCCAAAATAATCGTCTGTGTGGGTAGGGTAGTCGAGGTTAACTGCTGCTCTGATGTAGTTTGGGGATTTAATTGCATAGATATGGATACCCTAGATATCAGCTAATTTTGAGTTTTTGGGGGAGAAACAGCCCGAAACCATCACGGGAATTGGTGAAACTTATGCCCAAATAATTGATAATTGTTGACTGTCTACTTTTAACTGTCAACTATAATCCCCCATGTCTACAACCATCGCCCTAATCGCCCATGATAGCCAACGAGAGGAACTTGTCAGCTTTGTAGAAGAGAATACTGTGGCTTTGTCCTTCTACGAACTAATCGCTCCAGAAAGGACCGCCCAATATCTCCTACAGGGAACGGGAGTAGAGGTGCAGGTGTTATCATCTCTCCATCACGGAGGAGATATTGAACTAGCCTATCGCATCCTACAGGAAACAGAAATCGCCGCTGTAATTTTCTTCCTCGATCCTGGTTTTAACTTATCCTCCCCCGAAATTCAAGTATTGATTCGCGCTTGTAACCTGCAAAATGTACCCCTAGCCACCAACCGCGCTACTGCTAGGGCTATGTTAAGCGGTCTCACCCGTAGTCGGTCGGCTTGTTTAATTTTTAACCCGGTTTCCGGGACGGGGAACTCCCAACAGGACTTGGTTTTGATTCGACAATTGTTAGAACCCCATATATATCTCAAGGTATCCTTCACAACTCCTACCATTAGCGCCGAACAGTTGGCTAAGGAAGCCGTTGAATCCGGGGTGGATATCGTTATTGCTTCTGGAGGGGATGGAACCGTCTCGGCGGTCGCTGGTGCGGTGATGGGAACAGATATCCCTCTGGGTATCATTCCGCGCGGGACGGCTAATGCTTTTTGTATGGCTATGGGAATTCCTGGGAATATTCGCGGCGCTTGTAATAATATTATCGCTGGGTTAATTCGCACAGTTGACATTGCTACCTGTAACGCGCGCCCTATGATTCTATTGGCTGGAATTGGTTATGAAGCCGAAACCATTGATAAAGCTGATCGGGAAACTAAGCAGCGTTGGGGCGCTCTGGCTTATATAATGGCGGGATTACAACAACTCGATGAGCAAGTCCTTTTTGATACGGAAATCGAGATTGATGGAACTATCAGCCGAGTTCGTTCTGGTGCTGTCACTATTGCTAATGCGGCTCCGGCTACCTCAATTTTAGCTCAAGGTTTGGGAGAGGTTATCCCTAATGATGGGAAGTTAGAGGTGTTGATTTTTGCTGCTAATCAAAACGAAAATCAGAAATTTACTAAAGTTAGGGCGATCGCTGGTATGGTAGAATTGTTTGGGTCGGCTTTGCTGAAAACCGGAACCCAGCGCGATCACATGATTGGGTTACGCGCCACTAACGTTAAGGTGAAAACTGAACCCCCTCAAAAAGTTGTCCTAGATGGTGAAATTATCGGGACTACACCCATAGAAATTCAATGTATTCCCAACGGGTTAAAGATTCTCGCACCGTCCGTTATTCCGCAAACCAGTGACCAGAACACTGAAACCTCAGAAAAGGCTGAGAGTTAACAGTTACCTCCCCCTCTCCTCTCCTTCTGTATCCTCAGAGTCCGAAGACTCCCAAAGTTCTGCGATCGCATCATCAACCTGGCTATTTTCTAAGGGGGAATTATCGGATATTTTGGGGGTATCATTATCGGGTGGGGGGGTGATTTCATCCATAGCCGTTAAACTATCGGCTTCCCTATCCTCATCGGCTTCCCTATCCTCAGAGTCTCCCGACTCCAACAGTTCCGCAATGGTATAATCAACCTCGCTTTTTTCTGATGGGGAATTATCCGATATTTTGGGGGTATCATTATCGGGTGGGGGGGTGATTTCATCCATAGCCGTTAAACTATCGGCTTCCCTATCCTGAGAGTCTGGCGACTCCAAAAGTTCCGCAATAGTCAGTTCAGCATCTGATGTAGTTTTAGGTCGCAACTGAGAGATTTGGATTTGTTCCAAACGGGGACCCTCGACTAACACCACCTTAAATTCTAGGTTGTGGTAGGTCAAGACTTCCCCAACGGCGGGGATTTTTTGCAGTTGATAGGTGAGAAAACCCCCCAAAGTTTGATACTCTTCATTTAAGGGTAAATCCAAATTTAACAGTTCGTTAACTTCCTCAACATCCAACTGAGCCTGGACTAAAAAAGTCTGGTCATCGACAAACTTAATATCCCCATCTTCCCCTTCGGCTAATTCCGAACCATCCCCAATAATTTCGGAGATTAAATCGTCAATGGTTACCAGTCCGGCTGTACCGCCAAACTCATCTACCACAATAGCCATTTCCTGTTGCGATCGCTGTATTAGGGGTAATAATTCACTGAGTAACATTTGCTCAGAAACAAACCGAGCCGCGCGAACCCAGGTTAAAATAGGTGTCTCCTCATCAAGCTGTCTTTCCGCTAAAGGTTTGGCTAAATCCCGAAAGTCTAAAATCCCCAAAATATCATCTAAGGATTCCCCCGTAATAGGGTAACGAGAATGGTTAGAAACTGCCATTTCTTCTAGGAGGTTTTGAAAGGTGGCGGTATGAGGAAGCGAGACAATACTGGTGCGAGGAATCATCACCTCTTCAGTGAGTACATCCCCAAATTCAAACACATTATTAAGTAGCTGTCTTTCCTCAGCTTCTAAACCCATGGATTCACTAGATGTAGTGATAATTAGCTGCAATTCTTCTGGGGTTACGCGGGTGTAAGGTTGTCCGGTGTAGTTAATTCCCAACAGACGCAATAACAGCCGGGTAGACTGATTTAAACACCAGACAAATGGCTTAAAAATTCGAGCGATCGCCAAAGAATAAGGGGCCCACATTCTGGCTATCTGTTCAGGATATAATAGCGCCAGAGATTTGGGGACTAATTCCCCCAGCACAATTTGCAGATAAGCCAGCATAAAAAAGGTGACAATGGAAATAGACAGGGAATGAGCCAGCCACCCTTGGAATTGGTATAAAGGAATTTGATTAAGTATCTGGCGAATCACCACCGCCATAGTTGATTCACCAATCCAACCCAAAGCCAGACTCGACAGCGTAATCCCAAATTGGGTAGTAGACAGCAATAAATCTATGCGTCTTTGTAATTGCTGAACCGTGATAGCAGGTAAATCTCCTTCATCCACTAACTGGCTAATTCGCGATCGCCTTACCGACACCATCGAAAATTCAGCCGTCACAAAAAAGGCATTAACAGCAATCAGCAAAAACACCGATAATAATCGCCCAAAAATATCCTGAGCCGTCAGCGTTAATCCTGATAAATCACCCAAGGAACTTGTATCCATACAATTAATAATTAATAATTAACAATTAATAATTATTAATTACAGCTTTTGGGGGAATCATGCCATAGGCTTTCACTCGTCCATCTCTCCCCCTGGGTGAGGGATTTAGGGATATGATGCTGGAGAAACTATCACTATATTTCATGCTTATTGTTGTGTTTATCGGATGTGCTTATCGGAAGCATAACAATTATTAATTGTTCATTATTAATTATTAATTGTTCATTGTTCATTGTTCATTGTTCATTGTTCATTGTTCATTGCTCATTGTTCATTGTTATTGTGCCACAGGAATACCCGACATTTGTAATTGCAAATTTTGTTCTGGATAGTCCGTTAAACTGATAGCCAGTTCCTGAACATTATCTAGCAAAGCCGTAGAGATAGCAATAGTTCCAGTATAAGTTTGAGTCCCTGGTGGTAGTTGACCAGGTAGAGAATCTACACTAGCACTTAAAGCACGTCCCTGGTCATCAGTTACATTCAGGAAACTATAAAGAAACCGCACTGATTGATCACTTTCGTTTTTGAGATTGACATTTAGCTGTAAAGAATTGCTGCGGCGTTGGGTGGAGGTGATTTCCATAGTGACACCCCCATCACTGCTAACAATAGGAAATGTAACTTGGTTAGTGGTTTCCGATCGCGCCTGATCCTCTTCTTTGGGTTTCTCCTGGGTTTGGGGTTGAGGAGGTGGGGTATCCGGATCAACACCCCCGGCTGCTATGCGTTTTTTGACTTGAGCGATAATATCTTCTTCTCTGAGGAGTTTTACTCCCTCTTGACGGGAAGATGAGTTATTAATGCGATCGCTAATGTTGCTGGGTCGCACGTCTGGCTGAGTGATTTCCTTGAGTGCATCACGACCGAGTTTATATCCTGTCGAAGAACTGAAGATACCCGCTCCAAACATCATAACCAGCAGTACAATTGTCATGATTACTGTTGAATTCAAGCTGATCTCCTGTGATACTATATATACTATGTGCGAGACGTTCAGGCATGAAATAGGGTTGTAATACCCAAAATAACCGCCTGGTGGGGACTCCAACCCCTCGGTTGGATATAAGGAGCGCACTCCTGACCATCCTCATAACTGTTTATATGTCCCGACGCTATGGTAGATAACTATTATAGCAAGGCAGGGAACTCAAGGTCATAAACCAACTGAGAAATCAGGGAGTAGAGAGTAACGGCGAAAGCCACCCCCAGTTTTGGGAATCATAACCCCAGGATTGAAGCGGAGAACGGAAGGCTCCGAGGTGTAACCCAACACCGGAATCGAGACCACTGCCAACCATCCATGATTAGGGAAACCGAATGTCCGGCTTGAACCATCGTAAATACAGAGTAGCGAAATAGGTTGACACGCTGCGATCAAAAGAGTAAGGAGAAAAAGTAGGAGGTTACCATTACTACCTACACAGACCTTTAAAAGTACCCCGGTGGAAAGGACAAATCTAACGATGGAATGCCCGTATAAACGGAACGTTTTAAGTCCTCCCGGACTCTAACTATCTGGTCGAGGTAGTTAGTAGTGACAAATGTAAGCGCAAGTCCTAGAGGATGTGAGATGTGACCAGAAGCCAACGCCCGGCTGTAATGGACGGGAAATGCTAACAGGTCACGGTTTGATTGTAAGATTAGGGGTCGAGAGTGAAGTCACCTTCATCCCCTCCCATTCAGAACCGTGCAC